>CAYUCU010000085.1:0-16403 GCA_964443345.1 uncultured Chitinophaga sp. | reverse complement strand
TACTTTTCAGCTGAATGCCCAGGGCTGTCATTTTTTAAAAATATGTTCTTTAAGGGCTAATGTAATTATCTTCAGGAAAAGGTCTGAATAAACCTGTAAATAGTTGGCAGGAAATTGATCTCAAACTTTCACAGGAAAACCTGATGCCTTCTAAATGGAATATGCTTGTGACGACTACAAAGGAAATCACCTCTCTTTTTTCAGTTTACTTCCCCGACGAGTCTCCTCCGGCAGTTTCTGCAAACTTGTAGAAAACCTCCGGAGGGACTCGTCGATAAATGAAAATGAGTGGCAACTCTGCTAATTGCAGGGGCACATCGTTTATAACACGACGAGTCCCTTTCTGGATATTCCACTATTGCCGGTTTCATTCGGAGGAGACTCGTCGGAGAAGGAAGCTTTTAGTATGGCAATCTTTTTTTGCTGAACTCAGCCGGAAATTTGAATCAGTCAGCCACCGGGGCTATCCGCGGCTGAAGTGGAGTTTCTGATACAAGTCATTACTAATGGTGAGTGCCGTCATTTCTCTTGCTTATAATCACTTCTACCTTGCACTTATCTGAACTAAAATCAAAATAAAAAGTGTATGAAAAACACTGTTAAGATTCTGGCAGCATTTGCCGCAGGTGCAGCAGCGGGAGCTATTTTGGGGATTCTTTTTGCGCCGGATAAAGGAAGTGAGACAAGAAAAAAAATTGCTGACAAAGGAAAAAAGTTGACAAATAGTCTTGAAAAGGAGTTCAGCCGGGGGAGGGAAAAAATAATCGGGCTGAAGAATGATGCAAAAGAAAAAATTGTGTCACTTACTGAAAAGGGTGAAGAAAATGTATGACATATAAAGTAAAAGCGATTTATGAAAAAAATATTTTCCAGGGCTGAAGAACTGGCAGGGCATGTAAAGGAGTATGCAGACAACAGGATACATGCAGTAAAGTTGTCTGTTGCTGAAAAAGTGTCTAAAATAATTGCGAATATTATTGCCCGGGCCATTACCCTGTTCATTATATTTCTTTTCGTGGTCTTTGCCAGTATTGCCCTGGCTATTGTTATTGGTGAATGGACAGGGGAATTATACTGGGGGTTTTTGATTATAGCAGCGCTTTATTTATTTGCTGGAATAATTCTGTGGTTGGCAAAAGAAAGGATATTACGCCTGCCAATTATGAATTCATTATTAAAGCAATTTTTTTCTGACAGCGAAAATGAAGCCGATGATGAAAAAGATTAAAAGCATAAAACAACTGAGAAGTGAAAAGAGAAGGCTGCGGGAACGAAGGGCTGAACTTGAAAAGGCAATAAAATACGACTGGAAAGATTTAAAAGATAGTTTTCAGCCCGGCAAAGTTGCTGATGATTTTTTTAGTGGCGGCAGTGGAAATAAAGGAGAGAATAATGGCCGGAGTTTTTTTTCAGAAACCGCTTCTCAATTTGCCGCATCATTGGCCAGGAAAATAGCGGAGAAACTGCAGGAAAAATTCGGGACATGGTTCAGGGGAAAATAATCAACGGCTTTTTAGCAAGCAATAAATATTCTCTCATCTTAAAATGAATTTTATGAGTATTGTAAAAGTTATTGAAGTAATGGCCAATTCCGGTAAAAGCTGGGAAGATGCTGCACAGCAGGCGGTATATGAGGCATCAAAAACACTGCATAATATCCGTTCCGTTTATATACAGGATCAGAGCGCCGTGGTGAAAAACGGCAAAATAACAGAGTACAGGGTAACTGCGAAACTGAGCTTTGAGCTGGACCAATTGCCGCTGGCGAAAACAAAAAAATAAAATGCCCGCTGATAGCTCAGGCGTGAATTATACTGCAGGAAGAAGCATTTGGCGGGTAATAAATTTATACAGATTATAATGGGCCAGTTTGTTGCCGGCATTGAAAGGTTTGTTTAACATTCAATATAAAATTTTAACGCAGCAGATGTCAGGCAAGGTAATTGAGTTAAAAAAACTGCAGGGATTATCTGCAGGAGAAGTGCAGTTGCTCCGGCTTCGGTTTGGTAAAAATCTTTTTCAACAGGAGGCGTCCCGTCATTTCCTGAAAATTATCTGGGACATATGCCGTGAGCCTATGTTCATCCTTCTTTTTATAGCCTGTTCACTATACTTTGTTTTGGGAGAAACCGGGGAAGGTATAATGATGCTGGCTGCCATTATCCTTGTCGCCGCCATCTCCATTTACCAGGAAGTTAAAAGCAGCCATGCGGTAGAGGCTTTAAAACAATTTACTGAGCCCAAAGTATCAGTTATCAGGAACGGCGAAACAATTGTAATCCCTGCGGAAGAACTTGTTCCGGGAGATATTTTATTGCTTGAGGAGGGAATGAAGATTCCTGCTGATGCCGTTGTATTACAGGAAAATGATTTTACAGTTAATGAATCTGTTATTACCGGGGAATCAATGCCGGTAGATAAGCATGAAACGGAAGGTTTCAATATTTTATACCAGGGGACCACTATTAACACCGGAAAATGTACTGCGCAGGTAACAGCGACAGGGAATAATACGGTACTGGGGAAATTAGGCAAGTCAGTCGGCGCATATAGTGCGCCCAAGACATTGCTTCAGCGACAGGTTACTGTTTTTGTCAGACGTTTCGCCCTCTTTGGCTTTGCCGGTTTTATCATCATTTTCGTTGTAAATTATTTTCAACATGATGACTGGGTTGTCAGCTTATTATTTGCCCTTACGCTTGCTATGTCGGCCATCCCCGAAGAAATTCCTGTTGCCTTTTCTTCATTTATGGCATTAGGCGCCTATAAAATGAGCAGGTTCGGTATTATTTCCCGGCAGCCACAGGTAGTGGAAAATCTTGGCGCTGTAAGTGTGATTTGCCTCGATAAAACCGGAACGATAACTGAAAATAAAATGCAGGTTAAAACTATTTATGACTATGAAAATGATCAACTGACTGATTTATCAGGTACGGGCTTACTTGCTAACGATTCTGTTTTGCGTTTCGCATCATTAGCAAGCGAAAAAGATCCTTTTGATGCCATGGAAAAAGCAATATGGGAAGCTTACTATATCCATACACGGCATACACAATACCAGCAACTGGAAATGATTTTTGAATATCCCCTGCAGGGGCAGCCGCCTATGATGACACATGTATATGAATACGGCCATACAAAAATGGCTGCTGCAAAAGGAGCTGCTGAAAAAATAATTGAAATCTGTCATCTGAACGATAATGACAAAAAGAAAATAACTGGTTATGTAAAATTACTGGCTTCAAAAGGTTACCGCGTAATTGGCGTGGCCGGGACCATGCACCCGGGTACAGAACTGCCTGACGATCACCATGACTTTAACTGGAAATTTGAAGGATTAATCGCTTTTTATGACCCGCCAAAAAGCAATATAACCAGAGTGATGGAGGATTTTTATAAGGCAAAAATTCAGGTAAAACTTGTGACAGGCGATTATCCTGAAACAGCGATGAATATTGCCGGACAGACAGGTATTGAAAAACACTCAGGCTGTTTGACCGGTGAAGAGGTGATGGCTATGCAGGAAGATGAATTAAGAAAAAGATCAAAGGACACGAATGTGTTTGCCCGGATGTTTCCCGATGCAAAGCTGAAACTGATTGAGGCGCTGAAAGGCAATGGTGAAATTGTGGCGATGACTGGTGATGGAGTTAATGATGGTCCGGCATTAAAGTCAGCAAGCATTGGTATCGCTATGGGAAAAAAAGGTACAGAAATCGCAAGGCAGGCAGCGGACCTCATCCTTACTGATGATAACCTGGAAAGAATAGTTATTGCAATCAGGGAGGGCAGGAAAATTTTCAGCAACCTGAAAAAAGCCCTTCGGTACATAATCTCCATACATATACCAATTATTTTTGTGGCCTCCTTGCCATTGATATTCGGGTGGGAGTATCCTAATATATTCACACCTGTGCATGTTATATTCCTGGAGCTGATAATGGGGCCTACCTGTTCTGTCTTTTTTGAAAGAGAACCGGTTGAAGAATCAATTATGCGACAGTTTCCCCGCGACCGCTATGGTGGCTTGTTTACCAAAAAAGAAGTGCTGGTGAGTATTATGCAGGGTTTAATTATTGCCATTGGCGCCTTATTACTGTATTATTTTTATATGAATAACGGAGCAGGGCTGTCTGAAACAAGAACAATTGTTTTTTCCATGATCATTATAAGCAATGTCTTTCTCACTTTTGTTAACCGCTCATTTACAAAAACAATTTATTACACCAGCCGGTACAGGAACAGCCTTGCCCCCTGGATTTTAATAATCTCCGTTGCCTTTCTTGCAGGGCTTCATTTTAGCCCGGTCATAAGAGAATTGTTTAAGCTGGCCCCTATTACACCCGGACAGTTCGGGGTTTGCTTTGGAGTGGCTTTTGCCAGTGTGCTGTGGTTTGAGGTTTTTAAGACAGATTTGTTAAAACTGAACAAATAAAATTTATCCCTGCTTACAATCAGCTAATCAGATGACGGCTGTCATCAGAAACAAAGTTTTCATGTGAGAACTTGAAACACAATTCTATATGGAAACTGTCTTGACCGGCAAAAAAGAACATTACGGACACTTTGAAGCATTATTTATGAATGCAACGATGTGTATCCTGTTAACGGATATGTCTGGATGTTTAACGGCTGTCAACCCATTTGCGCTTAAAGAGTTTGGATATTCAAGCGAAGAGGAATTGAGGGGAAAAAAAATTGAAATATTGATACCGGAACGTTTTCGCCGGAAACACGAAGATTATCACAAACAATACTTTAAAACTCCGCGGGCTGTTAGTATGGGTGATGAAAGACAGATATATGCCTTAAAGAAAAACGGAACCGAATTTCCGGTTGAAATCAGCCTGAGCCCTTACCATTACAATGGCGATAAATTTGTTATTGTTTTTCTCAATAATATTTCTGAAAAAAGGGATGCAGAAGAGAAATTAAAAGAGCTCACTAATAAACTGGAAGCGACCGTGAGAGAGCGGACAAAGGAATTGGGGGAAACGCAAGGACAATTAAGAAGCTCAAAAAAGAAGCTGGAAGAAACGAGTGCCTTTCAAAAGACACTTCTTGAGTATGCCGGGGTGATAATTATTTCAACAAATGTAAAGGGAATCATAGAGACTTTTAACCCGGAGGCGGAAAAATGCCTTGGATATTCTGCAGAAGAAATGATCGGAAAATGCACTCCTGTATGTTTTCATTGCCCGGAAGAAACCCGGCTCATGGCGCTGCAGTTTTCAAAGGAATTTTCAGAAAATATAGAGCCCGGCTTTGAGACTTATGTGGCCAAGGCCAAAAGAAATATACCGCATGAAGATGAATGGACCTATGTGCGGAAAGATGGCACCCGTTTCCCTGTTTCATTAATTGTTACCGCACTACGGAATAACGCTGGCGAAATAACAGGATATGTAGGAGTGGCGGTTGATATTTCTGAGCATAAGGAAGAAGAGGAAAACCTGCGACGGTCACTCGTAAAAGAAAAAGATCTCAGTGAACTGAAATCAAGGTTTGTTTCCATGGCTTCACATGAATTCCGAACACCGCTGAGTACGGTGCTTTCATCAGCCTTCCTGATTGAAAAATATACCGGGGCAGATGAACAGCCAAAGCGGGAGAGACATTTGCAAAGGATTGTTTCATCCGTGAATATGCTGACAGATACCCTGAACGATTTTTTAAGCGTTGGCAAAATTGAAGAGGGGAAAATATACACCAGGTTTTCTGAATTTGATATCCGGCAGCTTATTGAGGGTATTATTGATGAAATTAAACAAACGCTGAAAAGCGGGCAATCTGTTCGGTATTCTCATGAAGGGCGCCTAATAGTGCGGCTTGACCAGTCACTGATGAAGCATATAGTTATGAACCTGCTTTCCAATGCCCGTAAATTTTCACCCGAAAACAGCCCTATGGAAGTAAGCACAGTTTGTGACGGGGAGTCATTACGGCTAAAAGTTAAGGATTATGGCATCGGCATTGCAGAAGAAGATCAAAAGCACCTGATGGAACGGTTCTTTCGGGGCGCCAATGCCGCTAATATTCAAGGGACAGGCCTGGGCCTTCATATTGTATCAAAATATACTGAACTGCTGAATGGTAAAATTGAATATAGAAGTGAATTGGAAAAGGGAACTGAATTTATAATAACGTTTAACCTTAAAACCGGCATCCATGAAAAAGATTTTGCTGATTGAAGACAATGATGACATTCGCAACAACACTGCCGAAATACTTGAGTTGTCCAATTATCAAGTGGTGGTGGCAGAAAATGGCAAGACCGGTGTGGAAAAAGCTATTGAAAGCAAGCCGGATTTAATTATCTGTGATATAATGATGCCCGTACTGGACGGATATGGCGTTTTACATGCTGTTCATAAAAACGAAGCCATCAAAAACACTCCTTTTATTTTTCTTACTGCCAAAACAGAGCGAAGTGATTTTCGCAAAGGAATGGAGATGGGGGCTGATGATTACATAACAAAACCATTTACAGGAACTGAATTGCTGGATGCTGTTGACAGCCGGTTAAAGAAATTGCAAATGCTGAAAATGGAACTGGCCCCGGGAATTGAAGGACTTGATTACCTGATGAAATCATCATTAGGCAAAGACACTCTCCGGGGGCTGACGGAGGGCCGCAATATTAATAAATATAAGAAGAAACAGATAGTGTACCTGGAGGGCAATCATCCCAACCGGCTTTTTTATGTGCTGAAAGGAAAAGTAAAAGCCAGTAAAATCAACGAGGACGGTAAAGAGTTGGTAACTGATCTGTACAGCCCCGGTGATTTTCTTGGTTATATTGCATTACTGCAGGGAACAACACATAAAGATACCGCTGAAGCAATGGAAGAAACAGAGCTTGCAATAATACCAAAGGCGGATTTTGACGATCTGCTGAATACGAACAATGAAGTATCAAGAAAATTTATAGAACTGCTTGCCAGGAACATAAGTGAAAAAGAAACACAGTTGCTGGGACTTGCTTATAATTCTCTCAGAAAAAAAGTGGCGGATGCACTGCTATTGCTGCAGAAAAAATACGGGCAGAAAAAGGAGGAGAATTTCGCCATTGATATTGGTCGTGAAAACCTGGCCAATATCGCAGGCACTGCCACTGAGTCACTGATACGGACACTCAGTGACTTTCGCCAGGAAAAACTGATTGATATAAAAGGCGGGAGTATCACTATTCTTGATGAAAAAAAACTGGAAAGCCTGCTGAATTAAAATGTAGCGGTATTGCAAAAAAACCGGCAATCTTTTTCTCAGGGACATGAAAAAAAATGCCGGTCTATTACTCTCAGTAAGATTTTAAAATGGTTTAGCAGCAGGGTTTGCTTTCTGCAGAATATTCTGCTTTACCATATTATCAACAATCACTTGCCCGTATTGATGTCCCATACTTTCTGAGTCAGCAGGGTCAAAAGACTGTGTTTGCACAGAGTACACCAGTTTTTGGGTGGTCATGTCATAGAGGTTGCTTTCCCAGAAATACCTGGTATTGGTAATATAATATCCCGGTTCATAAATACGCTGGTATAAAACGGTACGGTAACTCCAAAAGCGGTTGTGATAATACACATAGGGCGAATAATAAACAGAGCCGGCAAAATATCTTCTTTCCTTTTCCTTATCAAGCAAAACAATAGTGATAACGGCATCCACGCCGCTGTTTTTTAACTTATCTATTGCTGCGGTTTCCTCCATTTTTTCAAAAGCCTTCGGGCCATATTCCTGCAGGGATGATACAGCATTATACCCAAGGGCTTTTAAATCATCTACTAAATGGTTCTCCATTTTTTCCTGTATGGTCCGGTCAGCCTCCCGAATCAGACCGAGTACCAGGATTTTCTTATAGGGCTGAAGGGTGGTGTTCTCAGCTTTCCAGGAAGAAGTTATTTTAGTAGTGCTGCAACCACCGGCCAGCAGCGCCGCAGCAAGTATTACAAACAGTGTCTTTTTCATATTAGTATTTTTTCAAGTCCAAGCTATCCTGTATAAACCAGGTATAAAATGATGACTGTCACCAATTATTAAGATTGATATCAGGTGGTCTTTACTCCAGCCCCGTGACAATAAAAGAATCAGGAAATATTCTCCGACAGGTAGTTGTTAAAATCTGATTTCAATTTTCCGAATTTAGCTTCAGCGGTTGCAATACCGTGCCTCAATTCCTTCATTTTTTTCTGAACTTTACTGATGATATGGCCATCTTCAAATCGCTCTCTTTCAAGCCACTTATCATATTCCGCTATATCATTTCTGAGCAGTCCTATCAATTCATCTTCGTTTATAAAACTGGTATGAAAGTTTTCTATCTCCGCCAGTGTTTCAGAGTCAGTTCCATTTTTAAGTATTTCCGAAATCCTGTTTTTAAGAAATATGTTTTCTTCCGTCATAAAGGCCAGTTGCCTTTTCCAGGAATCGCTTTCATGCTGTAGCTGTTTTAATTTTAAACCGGGAGCCTGAAAGGGTTTGGGATTATATCCTGACAAACCAGTCATTCTGATTTTACACTTATATTCATTGACAAAGTTATTATCTGAATCAAACTGCGGTTAGGATGGTTATCATCTTATCAGGTGATGTGCATCAGTATGGGGAAATGATGTAATTAAAATGCCCCGCTCACCGGGCGGGGCATTCAATCAGGAATGGAATGCTATTTGACAGCAATATGTTTGCTGGTAATCAGCTTCTTCATTTCTTCTTTTTTGGGGAGCATCAGTTTCAGAACGCCATCTTCATAGCGGGCCTCAATTTTTTCCTTGTTTACTTCCACTGGTAGTGTGAAACTGCGTTTGAAAGAAGCATAGTTGTACTCTTTGCGGGTAAATTTTTTCTCCTTTTCTTCTTTCTTCTCTTCTTTTTCGCAACTTATGGTGATCATGCTTCCTTCCACATCAATGTTGAAATCTTCTTTTTTCATGCCTGGTACAGCCAGGGAAACCATGAAATCATCTTTATTATCTGTAATGTTTACAGCCGGCATTGTCATGACCCTTCCATTGAACAGATCCATGTCAAAAAAGCTGTTCCAGGGATTGAAAAATTCGTCAAAGATAAATGGTGTTCTTTCTGTGAATTTGGTTAATGCAGTGTTTCCCATATAACCTCCTTGTTTTTTAAGTTTTGAATTTTTGTTTACAACACAAATGTATTTTCTGGATGAAGCAAAATCTATTATTCCGGTCAGTGTCATCGCTGATATCAGTCAGTAGTGTCACCGTACCGTTTCCTGTCGGTAATAAAAGGTGATGAAGTAAAATATAACCCGGATAGCCTCATAAGACAACCAGCGGTAAAACTGGCGGAAAATATTTCTTGATTTCCTGTGTTTCTCTTTCGTTATCAGAATACAATCATTAGCAATAATTGCAGTAAGTATTTCCTCCACCTGTTTCGTAACGGATTTGTCCTTTACGTCCAGGTTCAGTTCAATGCTGGCATAGGTGTTCACATTATTTATATTATAAGAACCGATAGTAAGCCAATCACTGTCGCAGGTTGCTACTTTTGAATGAAATACATTGGGCTGATACTCGTATAGTTCTATTTCATGACGCAGCAGCCAGTCATAAAGCCATCGTTCTGCGTGCTTGGTGATTTTTATATCAGAAAACCGGTCGTTATGATTTTTATTTTTACTCCCCGCCCCGCTGCACTAGCCATCAGCCGACTTATTACCCGGCCAGGAAGGAAATAGCTGCGCATGATTATTAAATACGATTTTGCATTCCGGAACATTTCAATGTAAGTAGATGAGATTTCTTTCTTGCCCCAGACCCAGTGATTTCGCCGCATCCTCACCGGGCTTGTAAGTGCTGCCCCTAAATTATATGCCGGAGCTTTTTCTTCGCAGGGTGTTAGTCCATGTAAGAGGGAAAATTAAACCAGGCTTCCAGCAAAGTACACAAAGCTCCTTTGCAATTTCGCCTTCGGCGTATAAAGCATAATCTAACCAGGCAGGCTTGCCGGGCATATCATTATACCTGTGATGCATAGCCATCAACCAGGAGATAGACCTCAGCGCCACGTTTCACAGCTTTCTTAAGCGCCTCTCCTGCAAACCTTCCGGTTTCATCATCATCATAAATATAGGTTTGCAGATGAATGCCTTCCTTCGCATTATTTATCAGATGAATCAGCAGTGAAAAGTATTCCGAACCGCCGCGGATGAACTGCACACAGTTGTGGAGGGTAAATCCTCCGGGGGATTGTATTTTTTCAGCATTTGTCACCAGCCTGTTTTTTTATGAATCATTGAATGCATAAAGCTGATCATAATATTCCATTGCCATTCTGTTGCTGTCAAACTGAGGAAATATATCCCTCATTCCGTTTTTCATCATTTCCCGCCATCTTTCCGGATGATCATAGTAGAGCGGGATAATTCCCTGCTCCAATGTATTATAGAGGCTGTTTGCATCGGCTTCATACTGCTCATGATCGGGAAGAGAAGAATTACAGGCCGGTATAACAAAACTGTTGATTTTATGCTTTGCAAATTCAGGGAACCATCCGTCGGGCAGGCCGGCATTTACAGCGCCATTCATAGCCGCTGCCATACCACTTGTTCCGGATGCTTCATGTCCGGGCTGCGGCACATTCAGCCACACATAGAACCTCCCTTTGAGCAACAGTGATAATTTTATTTCATAACCTGCGAGAATGGAACAGGTATGATATTGCTCACAGATGTTTACAATCCTGCCAAAAATACCACTCTTTTATAAATGTAAATTACAATATTGCCGAAAGCAATGACACCCATCAGGATTTTTAGTGACTGCTATTATTCTGCTACTGTTTGATGTATATCATAACAAAGTATGTTCCGCATCATAAGTTTTCATTTCTCCTGTAGATAACTTTAAAATAGAATTTGACTACTAAAATCCTGGATATATCAGTATTTTTTAGCAAGTGCAGAATCAAATATATTATTGGGGCCGAAAAATAATCGCAGCTAAACAAAACAAACATATCAGACCGGCAAAACATGGAGTATGCATATTGATATTCACGATAACACTACGTTCACAGAAATACAGGAAGCCTTTTCCAATTTCTATCCTTACTTGCAATTGGAATTTTATACCCGTGGCCATAAGGAATATGAAGAGTCGCTGGATATAGATTTGGTATATCCGGGAAAAACAATCGGCGACGTTAAAAAAACACATGTGTCCGGGGTATTGGAAATACAGCCTTTGGAAACTGTTGCACAGATGGAAGCGGAATTGCAAAACCGTTTTGGTTTATCTGCACAGGTATTTTGGAATGACAATGGAGTATGGCGTGAAACTACAGACTTTGATGATTTTACGCTGAAAGAATTAAATGAAACGGGGAGAAATTCCTCAGACGAATATATTGTTTCGGATTATGAAGAGGGTTTGCGGGAAGATGAAGGCTTTGATAAACCAGTGATTGAATAGAAAGATATAAACTTTAAACATGCCAACCAATATTGCGGAATACTATACTGGTGAGTTAATGGAATGGAACAGCCTGATTTCTTTTTGTTTGCAGGAAATGGAGACGCTTACAAAAAAACTGGAAGAAGTGATTCAACGAAACACTATTCCCAATATTGCTGCCAAAGTGGAACATGAGCAGGCCAAAATAAATTCCATGACGGTTAAGTTTTCACAGTTGCAGAAACAGATCAGAAAACAACTGAAGGCATTCAAAACCAATGGATCACTGAAGGCCAATGAAGAAATCAAAGGTGATGAAGAAAAAAGGCAAAGCCAATGCAGGCGGGTAATGCAGGAAATAGAAAGCGAATACGTGGATACAAAATATGCCTGTTATAATTTTTTATCGGAAATGGTAAAGAAACAAAATGGCAAAAAGAAAGATACCTGATGATTATTTATACTAACAATATGCCAGTTGCAACATTGAATATTTTATTTTCACCTGGAGTTGCATCAACTAACCCTTTTATTAATATTTCTGATAACACCGCTTTGGATAAATGAAGAAAAGGGATGAAATAAAAGAATTATGGGTATGTCCAAGATGTGGACGAAAGTTTGAAAGACGGGGTCAATCACATTCCTGCAGACCTTACAAACTGGATAAACATTTTATAGGAAAGCCCGGCGAAAAACTATTGTATCAAAAATTTAAGCTGGCAGTAAAACAGCAAACAGGTCTTTTTAAAATTGAATCGCTCAAGTGTTGTATTCATTTTGTAAGCACATTCACATTCGCAGCTGTTAAAATCATGAAAGGTAAAATACGGATTGATTTCAGTTTGAGCCACAAATTAAAGAGTAAACGGATAGTTGATGTTGTTCAAATGTCTGCGTATCGTTACCTGTATGTGGTGGACATCAGGAGTGAAGATGAAATTGATGATGAATTGATGGAATGGATACAGGAGGCAAGAGATAAAAAGAAAGAAGTGCTAAAAGCAAGTTGAGTATTTATTTTTTAAACATAAAATTAAATTTATGAAACCCGAAAACTTTTGCCAGAGTTGCAGCATGCCGATTGATGACCCGGCATTGAAAGGAGCTGAAAAGGATGGCGCCAAAAGTAATGACTACTGCACTTATTGCTATCAAAATGGCTCCTTTGTAAATCCCAATATGACATTAAATGAAATGAAAGTACTGGTGAAAGAACAAATGGAGAAAAGAAAAATTGACAGCAACCTTATTAGTATGGCGTTAAACAGTTTACCGAATTTGAAAAGATGGAGACCTAAAACTGTCTCAATATAAATGATGAATTAATTTAAAACTCTGCATCGACCTGTTTAAGCGATAAGCTTTTTATCTTTATCACTTTCATCCTGTGAAGCAGCCGTATAAGGGGGTAAACCGGGTCTATTTCATGCCATCTTACCCCGCCGAAATTTACACTTGCCGGGTATTTGTGGTGATTATTGTGATAAGCTTCCCCCAGCATTAATACATCAACCGGTAATAAATTCCGGGAGGTATTGTTCATTTTAAAATTGGTGTAACCATACTTATGGGCAAACCAGTTGACAATAGTTCCATGCACCGGCCCCATTAAAATATGGATGGGCACTAAAAGATACATCCACCAGGCAGTAGCAAATAAAATATAGTAACTTATATAAGCAAGGCTCCAGAAAACAGAAGATGTCCAGGTAAGCGCAAACTTATCAAACGCCGGCCAGTCAGGTAGGTTCTTCATAAATTTATCCTCTGCCTGCAGCGTACCATTATAGGCAGCCATATAAATTTTGTTTGTACGCATCATCATTTCTATTACATTTTTTTGAAACCTGGGTGAGTGCGGATCCTTTTCAGTATCTGTATAGGCATGATGCATGCGGTGCATGATTGCATATGCCCTTGGGCTCATGTAAGATGAACCCTGAGCAATGTATGAGAAAATATAAAAGAAGCGCTCCCAGCCTTTACTCATGGTAAAAGCGCCATGCGATGCGTAGCGATGATAGAAAAATGTTTGCGAAAACAGAGATAAAAACCAATGCGCAGTAAAGAATATCCAAATTGCCATAGCCTTTTACTATGTTTTTTGAGATAATTATTTTATAATGCCTGTCCCGGTTATTTAAAATCGGGGCAGCTTAAGTCTCATAAAATTACTTTCCAGTGCAGGTGAAGCATTGCATCTTATTTATTCTTCAAATGCATATTGGGACTCTTTTTAAAACATTTATCCGGCCTTTCTTAGTTCTCTCCATTTATCCAGATAGTATAATACTTCTTCATCACTTACCTGCTCAAAGTCTTCATAAAAAGACCCGACGCCATAAAACTCTTCCGGTACAAGCACAGCTACCACTTCATCCACTTCTTTTGAAAGTTTTTGTACAGCACCTTTTGAAGCTACCGGCACACCGATAACAATTTTACCCGGCTTGCTTTTGCGAATTACGTTCACTGTTCCCAATAAGGTATTTCCTGTTGCAATGCCATCATCAATTACAATTACGGTTTTTCCCGCCAGGTTTTCCGGCTCCATATCACCCATGAATTTTTTATACATTTCCTTCAGACGGTTTCTTACTACCAGCAACTCATGTTCTATATAATCTTCCGGTATGTTTTCGTGGGGTATAATAAAGTAATCTGTAAGACTGGCCGCACCAATTGCATATTCTCTGCTCCGTGGATGACCAATTTTTTTTGTGAGAATAACTTCAACAGGGAAACCTAATTCCTTTGCAACTGCATAAGCTACCGGCACACCGCCCCTTGGTACAGCTAATACAATACCGGCGTCATTTTTATATTTTCGCAGCTTAGCCGCTAATAATATACCCGCCTCAATTCTATCCCTGAACATACAATCATTTTATTGTTTTTCAAACCGGCCTGTTGCTTTTTTTATCTTTATGCGGTACATCACCTGTTTCACCCTTGTACTGTCATCTACTTTGCCCGTTTCCTTATGCCCGAATGAATGGACAGTACTGCTTGTCGCCAGCGGAAAAACACGGTCAAAAAGAATTTCCCTTGCCTTTTCCGCTTCCTTATTTTTTAATTCCTCAAATTTTCCAGACACCACCACACTCTTCCAGTTTCTCATATCTGTCATCACATCTGTTTCAAAGCAAACATTCGGGTTTTTGCGCAGTATCCTCAGTTTTGTACCAATATTGGTTTGTCCGTAAATATATCTCCCATCGTAAGTAAATGTAATGGGAACAATATATGGTTGTTTTCCGCTGCTGCAGGCCAGCCTTCCCACTACCTGGCTGGTCAGGATATTATCAATCTGCATATCGTCCAGTTCACCCAGCATAAATTTCTATTCGGTTACCGGAGCAGGTTGTAAATATTTTTCAAACCAGGCTGCCGCCAGTTCACATACCTTTTCCATTTTGCCCTGTTCTTCAAATAAATGTGTGGCGCCTTCTACTATTTCAAGATTTTTAGCGCATTTTAATTCTTTATAAGCTGCCAGGTTTAATTGTAGTACATCATAATCCAGACTGCCAACAATTAATAGCGTTGGCGCTTTTACTTTGTATAAGCAGCCCATGGCCAGATCTGGCCTCCCGCCCCTTGACACTACTGCTCCGATATTTGGCAGATGGGATGCTGCCCTAAGGGCTGATGCAGCGCCGGTGCTGGCTCCAAAAAAACCGATGCGGCAGTCTTTTGCAGCGGGGAGTCTTTCCAGCCACTCAGCCGCACCGGCTAACCTTTTTGTTAGTAAGGCAATATCAAAACGATTATGATAATGCTGATCTTCTTCTTTAGTTAGCAAATCAAAAAGCAGTGTTCCAAACTTTTTTTCATGCAGGTATTTTGCCACCATCTGGTTTCGCTTGCTGAACCGGCTGCTGCCACTGCCATGAGAGAAAATTACAATCCCTTTCTCCTTTCGGGGGATAACCAGTTCTCCGCAAAGCATTACCTTTCCGGCCGGGATATTTACTTCTCCATGAAAGCGCAACTCCATGTTTATTTTTTATTGCGTTAATACAATTGGGGCCCTTGCTTTGCTATTTATTTCATACTCAGCTAACTGTGATAAGCGGTCGTCTATCTTTTTTTCATTTACTTCTGATTCGTGAAATATACCCGCATACGTTTCCATGCCCAATGCCTTGGCAAATGCGGCAGCCGTACCATAGATGCTTATTTTAAAGTGATTGATCGCCTGCACACAGGCCAGCAGGCAGGCATCTTTTACCTCTGCATCGGCACAGGCGTTTAATTTTTCGCCTGCTTCTTCAATAAACGCCTGCATCAACCGGTTGGTCAGGCTGAGTGAATTAATTTCTTCCTGTTCAAAAAAGCCCTCCATTTTTTGCAGGTGCTGCTCTGTATAATCAAGATATCTCTGCAGTATCGCTTTCAGCTTTACTGATGACGCTTTGTCTATCCAGTCCGTTAAGCTTTTTTTCAACTGAATTTCTGCGCTGGTGAATTTTCTGGCGTCGTAATCCAGAAGATGATGCAGTGTGCTGATGGTTTGGTGAGTTTCTGCCATAACATATAATTTTTTGACAATAACAAATTTACCCTGGCAGGCAGGGATCAATAATGACGGCTATCAAATAAATGAGTGACAGTGCTCATTGTTTCAGCATAACAATCAGGCTTGCTTTGAATTCAGAAAGCGGATTGATATAATCAATCTTTTTATCGGAAACACCAGAGTTTAAATCATGCGGCGATATTTTACAAAAGAAATTATGCTGAATGAACCGGAAGCTGTGAACAGCATCAGGCAATGGGCTTTTCCGGTAAATGAAATGGATGACCTTGCCCCGCTGATGAAACGAGTCGGTGATGCACGAATTGTAATGCTGGGTGAAGCAAGCCATGGTACCAGTGAATACTATACATGGCGTGCATATATCACACAACAGCTGATTGAAAAAAAAGGATTCAACTTAATAGCCGTGGAAGGTGATTGGCCCGATTGCTATC
>CAYUCU010000084.1:0-16557 GCA_964443345.1 uncultured Chitinophaga sp. | reverse complement strand
GACATGATCGTTGGTAAATTAATCAAGGATAAGAGGTTTGTCATAGGCCTGTAGGTCACAAAAGCTTTGCCAATAAGTTTCAAAAGCACATCTGGCTTAATAACGGCATTTCATTTGCACTATCCGGGTTATAATGGTACAATTTTTTCCTCAAACTGGTTGAAACTTTCTACTGTTTGTTCTCAACCTGACTCAGACTAATCAAAACTAATCTAATTTTACAGTTAGAGTGGTTTATAAAAAATGTTCTCATGAAGCGGATACTGATTATTGATGATGATATGGACATGTGCCAGTTACTCAGTCATTTTTTGCAACGAAAAGGTTTTGAAACAGATATTGCCCATACCGGGAACAAGGGCCTGGCAAAATTCAACGAAAGCAGCTTTGATGTTGTCTTATGTGATTTTCGTTTGGGCGATATGGATGGCAGAAAGGTATTGGAGAAAGTAAAAGAGATAAACCAGGCGGCGGTCGTCATCATCATTACCGGCTACTCCGATGTAAAGATGGCAGTGGAAGTGATGCGGCACGGAGCTTTTGATTATATCACCAAACCCCTGATACCTGAAGAAGTCATCAATGTGATCAACAGGGGTTTAAAAGAGCCATCCGCTCCGGGGGAATCAGCAACTTTAAAAAATTCAGCACCGGACAGTTCAGTTAAGAAGCACTTTGTAACCGACTCACAGGAATTTCTTGTAGGAGTTTCTCCCCGCACAATAGAGCTGTATAAGCAAATTGAATTGGTGGCGCCCACCAATTACAGTGTGATTCTGTATGGGGAAAGCGGTACTGGCAAAGAAGTGATGGCAAAAACGATACATCAAAGCAGCAACAGGAGTGGCAAACCTTTTATTGCGGTTGACTGCGGCACTTTGTCAAGAGAGCTGGCCGCCAGTGAATTGTTTGGTCATATAAAAGGTTCATTTACCGGTGCGCTGGCAGATAAAGAAGGCATATTTGAGGTGGCAGATGGCGGCACTCTTTTTTTAGATGAAGTGTCCAATCTTCCACTGGATGTGCAGGCCACATTGCTGCGGGTGATACAGGAAAGAAAATTTAAACGGGTGGGCAGCACTAAGGATATTGCAACTGACACAAGAGTTATCGTTGCCTCTAATGAGAATCTTCAAAAGGCCTACCAGGAAGGGCGATTCAGGGAGGACCTGTATCATCGCTTCAATGAGTTCTCTATCTCCATCCCGCCATTGCGGGAGCGAAAAGAAGACATCCTGCAGTTTGCAGAATTCTTTCTTTCAAAAGTTTGCCTGGAACTGAATAAAAAGCTGGACGGATTTGACGAAGAGGTAACGCAGCTCTTTTTAAACTATAGCTGGCCGGGCAACTTACGAGAACTCCGTAATGTTATAAGAAGGGCGGGATTATTATCCGGCTCCGGAAAGATCACCACAAATGTATTGCCATGGGAAATAATCGGCAATGCTGCTGTAGTAACGAATGCCAATGCTCCTTTCATGAATGACCCGGCATTACCGCATCCCCGGTCCGGAACAGGCTTGGATCTTAAAGATGCCGCCTCACAGGCAGAATATGAGACAATAATGAATGTACTGAAACAGGTAAAATTCAACAAAACAAAAGCGGCAGAAGTATTAAAGATCGACCGGAAGACCTTGTATAACAAGATCAGGAATTATGAAGAATCTAATGCTGTGAAAGAGTAAGACCGGTCTGTAACGGGATGTCTTTGCTGCTGCATTGCAACGATTTTCTACTTAAATTTAAGTCGGTCCTGCTGTATCAATTCCCTGTATGAGGAACATCTTCCCCAAGTACAGATAATCCCTGTTTAACATTCGGGCATAAAAATTGACATCCTGTCAATACACTTCCTGAAGTGTGCTGCTCTTTTACAGGAGGAGCAGCAATGGATAACTTTTTTCATCACTTTAAAATTATTTTATGCCACTACTTACTATTGTTCTTGTCCTGATTGTTGTTGGAGTGCTTCTCTGGCTTATTAACAGTTATATTCCTATGGATGGGAAGATCAAGAACATCCTGAATGTGGTGGTGGTTATCGTAGTGGTGCTTTGGTTGCTGAAGGCTTTTGGATTGCTGGATAATATAAAGAGCATTCGTGTCTGATAAGCAGCCAGCTGGCAGCAACAATTAATTCGTATTAAAGTATATACAGCCGTCTGTAGTCCGGGTTCTCCACAATCTTGTACAAACTCAATAAAAGTTGAAAAATGGAAGCTACAGATATTGAAAAATCGAAAGCGCATATTATTGTTGAAATAATTGAATACGTTCCCAACTCTGTGGTGACAAAGACGATCCTGAAAAAGTCAACGGGAAATATCAGCGTTATGTCTTTTGATAACGGGGAAGGGTTAACAGAGAAAACCACCCCTTTCGACACTTTTGCCCAGATCATAGAAGGGAAAGCCGAAATTGTAATCAAGGAAATTTCTTATTTCCTGGCCACCGGCCAGTCGATCGTAATTCCGGCCCATGCATCTAATTATATAAAACCTAATGGCCGGTTCAAGATGATACTTACGATAATTAAAAGTGATGAGGATTGATAGCTGCCGAATTCATTTGCCCAATGGCCATACCTTTTAGTATGGCCTTTTTAATTACACAGGACAAGTGCTCAACATGCGTACTTTATTGCCCGGCAATGATCATCTGAAAGCTAAATATACAGGCATGGGAATTGAACGACATATAGGGGCCTTGTAAAACCATATGCTGGTTTCAGGGCAAACGGGTATCCGCATTGTGCCCGTTGAATTATTCAGGAACGCTGAAATCATCAAACGACAATGAAAACCATTTTGTTGATTGAGGATACCCCGGATATTCTTGAGAATTTGACCGAATATCTTGAGATGGAAGGGTATAATATCCTTGTTGCTAATAATGGTAAAACAGGCATCGGGCTGGCGGCAGAATTCATACCTGACTTAATTGTATGTGATGTGATGATGCATGAAATGAACGGGCACGAAGTGTTGCGATCGCTTTTAGATACAGCCAAAACACACGATATCCCCTTTATTTTCAGCACCTCAAGGTCTGAAGAATTTGACCGGATGGAATCACTGGAGCTTGGAGCTGATGATTACATCGTCAAACCTTTTGAACTGGAAGCGCTGTTGCAAATGGCAAAAGCCTGGATCGAATCAGGAAGTAAAAGAAACGCCTGTACAAGGATAAGTAAATAGCCCGTTCATATAGACTATGATTTAATGCTTAAACATATACTTCTGTTGCCTGCGGTATAGCAAAAGCAATGGCAAAAGCCAGCATGGCAATGATCAGTCCAAACATAAAAATGTTATAAGCGATCCGCAGGTACCTGTATTTTTTTGCCAGCACCACACCCAGGAAATAATTATCCTTTATCATGCTGCTGTTCATATAATACTTATCACTCAGCATCTCCGTCATGCCCCAGTTGTAATCATCAAGGCTCATGTTATGAAAATTACCAAAGAAAAGCAGGTTGGCCTTTTTAGACGCAATATCATCCCTGGTAAAAGTGCCCGAAGTAACATTTGGTCTTGTGGCCAGGATACCAAAAACGATAGAGGCCACGCAAACAATTACAATAATACCAACCGGGATCTGCAGGTAAGGGTCAGTCTTCAGTTTATCAAATAAAGCAGAAATGATGATGGACAGGATGATGGAGTTTACCGAGATAAGGATATTGGCTTTGGAATCGGCCATTTGGCTCAGCCCGGTATGGCTTTGTGCCATGATGCGGAAAACGGTGGCAATGCTCCGGTCCGCTTCTTTTTCTTTATCCCGCCTCTTTTTTAATTCTTCAGCAGCTTCCTTATCCAGGTCAGCCACTGCACCCTTTTCTTTTGGTTTGTCTTTTTTATCGGGTTTCATTTCTTCAGTATTTTTTTCTTCTTTGCTGGTTAGTTCAGCCAGGTGCTGGTCTTTTAATGGCTTCAGTTTTTCTATAGCGTAACTGGTAAAATAGCTATGATTCTCCAGGAAACGGATATTGATCTTCCGCCAGTCTTTCTTTGACAGGTCGTGCCCGCCAAATTCGATCAGCTCTTCCCGAAGTAACCTGTTCTTTTCTTTAAAGGCATTGGTACCAAGATGAAACAGGTCCGCATCACATATTATTTTTTGCAGCTCATTATCCGGGGTTTGCGGCATCCGGGTGGCATTGATACAACCCATTACCTTCGCTTTCAGTTCTTCACTGGCAGAACGGGCATTTAAAAACTCCATGGCCAGCCGGATGCTTACAGATTCATGATCTTTAGCATCACCACCGGTGTAGCCGGTATCATGAAACCAGGCGGCCAGCAGCAGGGCTGTACGGTCTTCAGTACCCAGTTGCTGGTGGGTGGCTATTATCTCGCAGGCGGCCACCACTTCTTGTGTGTGTAAAAGTGTATGAAACTTAATACTTTTACTAAGTTTGTTTGATAACAGGTCTGTAACGAGGGCCCTGGCATCCTGTAAAAGTGTTGGTTGATTATCCGGCATGCTATAAAGATAACTTTTGATAAATTTAAACAAAATAAGAAGAATGAATTTTTTAAATTTTGCCAGGAAAACAGTGGTGCTTCTCCTTGCTGGTGTGCTGTTCTTTACAGGTTGTAAACAGCCCAAGCCACGGTTGATCAAATCACCAACAGGATATAAGTTCTCAGAAGTACAAACGATAAAGGTTGACATAAAACTGCAGGAAATATCAGGCCTTGCCTGGGATTCTGAAAGGGATGAATTCCTGGCACATTATGATGAGTCCGGGCAATTGTTCCTGCTCGATAAATCAAGCCTCCAGATAAAACCCCCTTCTCCATTCAAAATAGCAGGTAAAGGTGATTTTGAAGATATAGCCCTCTACAACGGGGTGCCTTATATGCTGGAAAGCAACGGCACGATCTATAAAGTAATAAGAGACAGCGCTGGTGTAAGGGGAGTGGAAGCAGGTAAGATCGGCATCACCGGCACCAATGATTTTGAGACCATGTATGCGGATACTGCCAGGAAGGCATTGATCATCATTTGTAAGAATTGTGATATGGATGATAAGAAAAAGGTCAGCGCTTTCGCCTTTTACCCGGATTCCACCGGGTTTGATAATAACCCGGTATTTACCATTGATGCAGCGGAAGTGGAGAAACTGGCGCCGCATAACACATCAAAACTGCAGCCTTCAGCCGCCGCCATTCACCCGGTAACCAAAAAACTATTTATCATATCATCAGCCGCCAACCTGCTGGTGATAGCAGACCGGAATGGTAAAGTGGAATCCGTTTTTGAGTTGGGAAAGAAACTGTTTCCGCAGCCCGAAGGCCTTACATTTAAGAACGACGGGTCCATGTATATTTCCAATGAAGGAGTGGGGGCCAAAGCCACTATTCACCGGTTTCCTTACAAGCCCTGACGGATATCTTCCTTTTTCTTGTAGTAGAGTTGTATTTGCTGCATCATAAAAAGGCAGAACAACAACCATAATATACCGGCACAATACCCGGCTATCACATCGCTGGCATAATGCACCCGCAGGTAAACACGGGTGAAGCCGATCACCAGTATTACCAGCATCAGGAAAGCATTGATCGCATATCGTTTCCATTTTACGGACACATAATAAATCGCAAGCCATATCAGCAATCCATAAAAAGCCACACTCATAAACGCATGACCACTGGGAAAACTGAAATTGGTGATGCCGGGCACCAGCGGATCAGACGGCCGGTGGCGCTGGGTAGTGTTTTTTAAAAGACTCATAAGGCCCAGGCTGCTCAGGGCCACTACGCCTATGGTGATGGCCATCCATTTATCTTTCCTTACAATAAAGAATAAGACAAGCAGGATATTGGCAGGGATCAAAAAGCCATGATTGCCATAGAAAGTGATGAACTTCATCAACCGGGTGCGGCTATCGGTGATGTGCGGTGTAATTAAATTGAAAATGGTGTTATCAAATCGGTTGATGGGATCTTTGAATGCAGTAAATGCAGCAAACCCCAATAAAGCCGTTGCTGTTAACAGCAACCAGCTCTTCTTCTTTTTAATGTATAGCGGTTTGAGATATTTTTTCATGACACTCCTGCAGAAAGGAAAGTTATGCTAAATTCTCAACCCAAAAAGTTCAATGCCCTGGCTCTTTCCCTTCAGGTCCACCATACCCAGGTTTTCGGTTTGTGAATCTTCCATTCCCATCAGGTCCAGCATGTCTTTTGAAACAATGAATTTCTGGTTCAGTTCGGTACAAGCACTGCGGATACGGGCAGCCGTATTAATGGTGTCGCCACTCATTACCAGGTCTTTTTTGGTAATGCCTACCTGGCCTACTGTTACATCACCGGCATGTATCCCCACTTTGTACTCTGGTGTTATATCAAACCCACGCCGGAACACATCCGCATTCTTGTTCAGTATCTTCCGTCCCTCAATAAGTGAGTTCAGGCATTTGCGGGCATTAACAGGGGTGCAGGGCCACCATACCACTATTTCATCACCCACATACTGGTACACCCGTCCATCATATTCGGCAATGCCTGCTGCAAGGCAGTAGATCACATCACGTATGAAGGTGAAGTATTCTTTATGTCCCAGCTTTTCTGCAATAGGAGTGGAGTTTTTCAGATCAATGAACATGATGATCCTTTTTTCCTCTCTTGGCTGCAGGTATTTGCCCACAATGATATTGAAGAAAACGCCTTGTGAATATTTGTTATTGATCTCCAGGGCCAGTTGTGTAAGTACAAATAATAAGACCCATTCCGGCATTTTTTCCAGCAGCCATTTTCTCCGGAAGGTATTCTCAACAAATTTATTAAACGCATTGCCTACCGGTTGTTGTTCTATCAGCAGGCTGTAGGTGAAGTAAATAAAGAAATTCATAACGATCGCCACGGTAACGAGCAACAGCGTTTTTATCAGCAGGTTCAGCCAGGGAGAGGTATTGCGCAGGAAGTTTCTGAGTACAAATATTAAAAAGTACCCGATGATCAGGCTGAAAACAAAAACATTCAGCTCCCTCAGTAAAATAGTTTTGAAGGCACCCGCATTAGTACTTTCATACTTGGGCGTATAGGTTTCCGTAGCAAACCGGATGATGAAAATAAGGAAGTCGATAACTGTCCAGCAGGCGGCTATTGTCAGGATCAGTTTAACCTCATTCTTTTTAACAGCGGAGCGTTTAGGTAATACAATTTCAGTGAGCTTCATATAAGGGGCCTGGAATGGTTATGATCAGGGGGTTCCCGAAAGTAAGCCTAATAATCATGCCAATACAAATCAATACGTGAGGTTGATCCTGGTTCCCAGGGTGATATTGTATATCCTCTCTTTCTCAGAAAAACCGGCACTGGCAGTGATAGAAAAGAGGTTTAACGGGTTGTAGTAGAATCCAAATCCATAAGCGCCATGCCAGCTGCCGGGCTGATCATTAGGATGCCATACCCGGCCGGCATTATAAAAGGTGGTGATACCAATGGCGCCGGGTAATATATAGGAGTTTACTTCAAACAATTTTATTTTCATCTCAATACCAGTATAAAGCATCGACCGTCCGGCAAACCTGTTTTTGCGGAATCCCAACAGGTTGGTATTAGAGCCAAAATCCATGGCCTGGAAAAACTCAAAGTTCTTGCTGAAGATGCGGCCACCGCCAAATTTTAATACAGCCACCACTTTTGCAGGATCACTCAGGCTGGCATACAAGGTCATATCAGACAGTACGCTGGACAGGTTGTTAGTACCATGCCCCATTCCTGCAGCAGCAGTGAACTGGCTGTTCCACAAAAGGCCACGGGTGGGGAATACTTCATTGTTACGGTTATCAATACGGATAAGTGCCTTTGCACCTAAATAGGATTTCTTTGAAAAGATGCGGGCAGAGTCGAGACCGACCTCCCGGGGTTGTCCTAAAACAGTATTCCTGTTATCGCTGTACCTGTTTTGATAATTAAAGAACCAGGGCCCGGCCATCACATGCATTTTTTCAAGAAAGCGTTTGCGTACCAGCAATTCAGCTTCCAGTGTCCGGTAGCGGGTCTGGTAATAATCACTGCTTTTGGAAGGAAGCGGCACCGTGGAATTTCCAAGTCCGAAAAAGTTCTTTAATGCCGGTGTGGCATACTGGAAGTTGATCAGCAGGTCATTATTGCGGGTAATATGATTGAACTCTCCCCGGTAACGGAACTGTACCGCTTTATTGGCAGGCGCATATAGAAAAGATAACTTCTGATCGGTGGCATACGGAATATTGCGGAAGCCAAAGGTCCTGCGTGACACACCGCCACCCATTAAAAACCCATCATCAGAATTGTACCCGAATATCACCTGTGGCAGCTTGGTGGTATTATAATTAAAACCAACAATGCTCTTTTCATTTACCGGCGCATCAATGGAAAAACGGTTCTTGGCACGGCTGCTGTTCTTTATAAAGTTGCCACCGTCTTTCTGATCATATAAAAGGGCTTCTGTTTTTCCTTTGATATCAAATGTATCATAACCTTTTCCCCCGATGACACGGATCTTGATGCTGGAGGCGGCATTCTCATCAATCTCAAAAACATCATTATCGTGCAGGCCAAATAAGCGGATCTCATGGGTAACCGACGGATCGAACACCCTGTCGTACATGATAAAGCTGGTATCTGTTCCTTTGGAACGGGCATACACCCGCACCTGCAATCCCTTCTCATGCTGGCTTACTTTGAAATACTCCTTCAGGTTGCTGCCCACTATATTCACTTTTTTAGAAATGAAACGGTAGTACACGGGGGCTTTGGTGGCCAACAGGTCGCGGCGGTGCTGCAGCTTGCGGATGATCTTTTCGTTGTTGAATTGTTTTATTTCAACCGGCATTTTATTCACGGCTTTCCGGATAACGGAGTCTGTAAGCTGTTGCTGAAAACGGGCGATGATATCATTCCATTCTGTGGCATCAAGATCAGTAAGGAAGATGCGGTCAAAGTCACGGGCCGTGTATCCCAGCCAGTTTACCTTAGGAATATAATACCGGAACCCTTTTAGAAAAGGCATGGCCCTGCCGCTTACGGCTTTTAAAATAAAACCATCGGAATGAAAGAGGGCCTGGTCACGGTCTCTCGGTATAGGATAATAGATCTTTCCTTTACCTGTATCGGAAGTGCCCCATTTCCATTGGTCGAAGTGCCGGTCAAAATCACCCAGTACAATATCCAGTAAGCGGGCCTTTAGTACGGCCGGCTGATCAGGGCGGTGATCATTTTCTTCCAGCATCTTATTAAATGTCTTGGCAGTGGTTTTGGTATTGGAGCCATCAAAAGAAGGTTCTTTTTCCTCCAGCATGCACACGGTATTGGCAAACAGGGGCCGGTAGATACCCAGTGCCGGATCATCCGGAATAAAGAACAATTCAGGATGTGGTACGGCAATATGTACCGCCTTTGCCAGTTCGGGTATGATCAGTGGAGCGTAAGGATGCGATGCAGAACTTAACTCCGTTACCAGGTCCTGTGCCATTGAACTTTGATATACATCCGGAATGACCCGTGCAGAATTCTTTACCACTGTACGGAGTATCCATTCCTTACCGCTTTTATCTACCAGTTGCAATGATTTTGTTTGTTTGCCACCACCCAGGCTTCTGATCAGCATGCCCCCTTTTTCCCGGCTGAGGTTAAACACTCTCATATTTACGGGGGTGGACCATTCGGGGCGGTAGTTTTGTCCCATAAAGAATTTCTTCAGACCGCTGACAGGTGCAAATTCTTTGCGTGCCGCAATGGTAATGGTGTCCTGGTATTTTGATACCGGCTGTTCTATTACCGCCACTTGTGTAGTATCAGCTATTTTGGAAAAATTGAGCATCCCTGCTGAGTATTCTTTTACCACACTGGTATCGGAAACGGTGTAGAAGTTGATAGTTACGTTTTTATTCTTCGATACTTCCATTACCGAAAAGCCCACAGAAGTGGAGTTGAAAAGGCTGTTGCTGCTTTTGGACGTACGGTTTTGCTTGCATCCGCCACCGCTTACGATATAGTTGTAGCCATTCTTTTTAATGTACTGCAGGTTGTGATCGTGGCCGGAAACATAGATCACATTGGTCGATGATGCTTTTACCACTGCAGAAATTTCCTGGATCATATTCGAATAAATAGGATGCTTGATATCCTGCGGGGTGCCAAATACGCTGCGGGCGATCGGGTAGATGGAACCCAATACCGGTAAGGGTATATAAAGGTTCTTCTTCATATCCGTTAATGGGAATATATGCTGCTTTAGTGTGTAATAACCGCCATGCATACCATTGCTTTCAAAAGGGTGATGACAGGCGATCAGTACCAGTCTTTTGGAGTTGCGGGCCAGCAGGTCGCCGATCTGTGTCACCAGTTCTTCCTTTGTTTTGGAAGCACAATCCGATTCTATTTCCGGTTTATCATACGGGTGCAGCCACCACTGGCTGTCAAATAGAATGACGGCCACATTACTGTCAATGATCACTTCTACCGGTCCCGGGCAGCCATCTTCCGGGTAATATTTTACATTGGCCTTGCCCAGGAAATCCACATAAAGCTGCTGGCGGATAATGGCATCAAAACCACCGCGGCCGCCATTCTCCCAATCATGGTTGCCGGGTATCATATATACTTTGGAGGGGGTGCCGTCGGCTACAGACAATTGTGAATCCAGTATGGCCTTTGCTGCTTCAAAAGAGCTTTTGTACGCATCATCCGGCAGGCCGTTCTTATATAAATTATCTCCCAGGAAAAGGACAGTAGTTCGTTTATCCAGCGGGATGTATTTGCGCACCGCATCCACCACGGGATGCCTGCCATTGGTAAGCTGGCCGGCATCGCCAATAAGTACGATACGCTGGGTGATCGTATCTTCCTGGGCATGGAGACAGGGTAGCCATAACAAGCACAGACCAATCAGAACAAGATTTTTTTTCATTACCCTTCCAGATAAAAACAATGCAGTTTAAAACATAATAACCGTAGCCAGGAACGTGATATGCAAGCAATTACCGTTGCATTTTTGCCAGGATGCAGACATTAAGAACGTTCGGCGACTTAATAAAGTTTTCAATTTACACAAAACTTTCTCCCGAATGCCTGATGAAGGGAAAAATGTTGCTTTTAAAGGGGCCGGCAGTACCGCTCAGGCTACCCTTTATGTGGTATTGTGCCGCTAAGGGTATCCGTTTATCTTTGTCGCCGCTGTAATTTTTACTTTTTTCAAAAAAAACGTATCTTTTCCAGCTCGGATATACTGCAACCAAAACAAATAACTGTTTAAACCTTAAATCATGAGACTACTGTCACTGCTGCTCGTGTGCTTCATCCTGTCTTCTTTATCGTCCTTCGCACAACCCGGAAAAGATTCTATGGCCGTTAAAGGGTCCACTTTTGCCATGCGGTCTGCCCGGACCTTTTGGATGGGGGCCAACTACCGTAAAGAATGGAACACACCGGTAAAAGCGCCTGTTATTAACCTGGCCACCGAAAAAGGCGGCCTTACCCCGTTAAAAAAAGGAGGAGGTAAACAAACCAAATCACTCCGCCTGGAAGCGGCGAACGGAAGACAATATACCATCCGTTCGATCCAGAAATTCATTACCGATAAAACATTGCCCGGCGATCTGCAAAGCCAGGCCGCTGCCGACCTGGTGTCTGACGGTGTTTCAGCCTCCTATCCCTATGCCAGCTTATCCATGCAGGTGCTGGCTGATGCGGCGGGGGTGCCGTATGGTAAAGTAAAACTGGTGTACATTCCTGATGATCCCAAACTGGGTGAATTCAAAGCCGATTTTGCCAATACACTGGCCACACTGGAAGAACGGCTGCCCGATGGCGTGGATAAAGGATATGATACCGATGAAGTGGCCAAAAAACTGGAAGATGATAATGATAACCGGGTGGACCAGCAGGCATTGCTCACCGCCCGTATATTAGATATGTATGTAATGGACCTTGACCGCCACGAAGACCAATGGCAGTGGGGCGCTACAGATAATGGAAAAGGGAAAACGTTTTTCCCGATACCCCGCGACAGGGACCAGGCATTTTATATCAACCAGGGATTACTGCCCTGGCTGGCCAAAAGAAGGGCCTTTGTACCACAGATCGAAGGGTTTAAAGCACAGGCCAACAGCATCCGCCTGTTCAACTTTGCCGCCCGCAACCTGGACCGTTTCTTCCTGAATGAAATGGATGAGGCTGATTGGAAACAGGCAACAGAAAAATTGCTTTCGCAAATGACGGACGCCGTTATTGAAAAAGCCCTGGCCATGCAGCCGGCAGAAATAAGAGACATCTCTTCTGCTAAAATAATACAGACATTAAAAGACCGCCGCAACTACCTGCTGAAAGAGACCATGGAATATTTCTCTTTTATAAGCGAGATCGTAAACGTGACCGGCAGTGATAAAAAAGAATTGTTTGAGATCACCCGCAATGATGATGGCTCCACCACGGTGCAGGTGTATAAAATAGATAAGGACGGACAAACTTCTTCCAAAATGTATGAAAGAAAGTTTGACCCCATGTACACCAAAGAGATCCGCCTGTACGGATTTGATGGGGAAGATAAATTTGTAATGAAAGGCACCAATGATAAAATAAAAGTGCGGATGATCGGCGGTGGTGGTGACGACCTGTTTGAGAATCCCAACAAGTCTGCCACCAGTGGTATCGTGTACGACAGAAAGGATGGTAACAATAAGATGTCCGGCAGGTTTAAAGACCGTATGTCAAACGACTCGGATGTGAACTCCTTTCAGCGGATCTATTTTGATTACAACAAATTTGCCCCCAGCCTTTCCATTGGGTTTAACCCGGATGACGGACTGTCACTCGGCCTGGCATTTAAACTGATCCGTCATGGCTTCCGCAAAGAGCCTTACAAATCATCACATGCCCTGGCCATCAACCATTCCCTTTCCACCAGTGCCTTCCGCTTCCGGTACAACAATGAATTTATCGGGGTGATAGGGAAGAAGATGGACCTTACCACTGACATTGATATAAAATCGCCCAACAACACCACCAACTTTTTTGGATATGGTATCAACTCGGTGTATGATAAAACGAAGCCGGGAAAATTCAGGTACTATCGTGCCCGGTACGACCTGGCCGATGCCTCCCTGCTGCTGCGCCAGCGCTTCTCAGAAAAAGTGAGTTTGAGTTTTGGACCCACATTCCAGTATTATGAAATGGATGCGGATGATAAGCTGAACATGACCCGCTTTATCTCTCAAACCGGTGTGAACGGACTGGACCCGGCCACACTGAATAAGAAACAAAAATACTTTGGTGCATTGGTAAGCCTGCTGATAGATACCCGTGATCATAAAGTGCTGCCATCAAAAGGGGTGTACTGGGAATCAAGAATGCGGCACCTGTCCGGCATCAGCGATACCAAGTACAAGAACACCCAATTCAATACGGACATCAGTTTTTATTTCAACCTGATCGACGACCGTCTTACGTTTGCAGACCGTATTGGTGGCGGCTTCAACAGCGGTACGTTTGAATTTCACCAGGCGCAGTACCTGGGCAGTGATGAGAACCTGAGGGGCTATCGCAAATTCCGGTTTGCCGGCAAGTCGAAGTTTTACAACCAGGCTGAGCTGCGGTTGCGGCTGGCCAACTTTAAGACCTACCTGTTCCCTGCCTCCTTTGGTATCCATGCGTTTGTGGATGCGGGAAGGGTGTGGAAGGCAAACGATACGGACAGTAAAATGGCGGTGGGCTATGGAGGCGGATTCTGGTTTTCGCCGCTACGCCGGATCCTGTTATCGTTTAGCTATGCGGTATCATCCGAAGACAAGCTGCCGCTGATCGGGCTGGGCTTTAAGTTCTAAAAGCGACTGTATAATAGTATAGGCCGGTCTCCGCTGTGGCGGAGACCGGTTTTTTTGTGCCAGGGAGGGAAAAAAGACAGTAAACCGGTGTAAAACAACCCGTTCTGCAAATTGCCACCCACATAATAAGGTGTTCAGAACACCCATGGAGGTAGTTCGGAACACCCATGTATGTACCCCGGAACACCCTCATAATGACCCGGGAACTCCAACATATGTACTCCGGAACACCCTATTATATACTCCGGAACTCTTTATCATGTACTCCGGAACACCCATATATGTACCCGGGAACACCCTCATAATGACCCGGGAACTCAATCATATGTAGTTCGGAACACCCATGTATGTACCCGGGAACACCCTGATAATGACCAGGGAGCTCAATCATATGTACTCCGGAACACCCTATTATGTACTTCGGAACACCCATGTATGTACCCGGGAACACCCTCATAATGACCCGGGAACTCTTTCTTATGTACTCCGGAACTCCCTATTATGTACTCCGGAACACCCATGTATGTACTCCGAAACTCTTTATCATGTACTCCGGAACTCCGGGTGATGTACTTCCGAACACCCATACACCTACCCCGGAACACCCCCTTTATTGCCGTTTTTGGCCCTTTTTGAAGGGTTTTTTAATACAAAAATGGAGGTAATAAATAACCTGTTTTTGGTATTGTGGGGTGGTGGGGGGTGGTGTAAGTTGGGGTGGTGGGGAGAGGTGGGAGGAAATGTTTCTAAGCGGGTATTGAGGACACTAACAATATGAAAAAGCGAATACTAATAGCTTGATAACTAAGGGTTGTTTTTTTGATGAGTGTGGTGAGGGTTGTATATTTAATTGTTGTATGCCATTCTATTTGACACCTTACTTATGACAAAGAAATTTATTGGGAAATTTTTCACCTTCAAGTTTGTTGGACGTAAACATGACATATCAGGAGTAGTTCTAGACTACAATGTGGACTGGACTTTAATTAGACGGTGTATTGACTATTCATTGGACGGTTACACAATCTTTAAAAATGAAAAAGTAGACCATTTTTACGGCGACAGTGAAAAAAGAGCTACCAAAATTCTGAAACTTAAAAAGTATTCGTTTAAAGAAAAGAAGCAAATTATTTTGGATTCGTTAGATGCTATTCTAAAATCTATTGATAAAAAATACGGTCTTATTCAGCTTGACACAAGAAAGGGTGACGCTTCAGATGTTGTAAAATATTTAGGACAAGCTGACTCATTCTATTTGTTTGACGAACTTACAACAGCGGCAAAATGGAGATACAAATTACGACTGCCTGAAAAAGAATGCAGATTTATAAGTTTTGACAATGGCTATTTAAATTCCTTAAAACTTATAACTAAATTCAAATAGGTATTAATTGACAGCCGATAAAGAACGGCATACAACATGAACTGTGTAAAAAACCAAACAAATTCTGCTCTTCAGTAACTTTATCCCGACCGAAGCGTCGGGATTCGGGTCTGATGACTCTGACGAATATCAGACTCCGTCAGAGTTGACGAATCACGGAATATCAGCAGAGCAAAAAGCCCTGACCGTTAGTGGCAATTTTACAAGACAAGAATTAAATATTGACTTCAAACAAAAAAAATCAGACTAAGTTAAAATCAGCTGTTTTTGACTTAACACCAATAGTAATAATATTGTGCATAGTAGGTCTTGCATTGACAATTTACATTGGATATAGAACTTCTATAAGCGATAGAAAATTATTTTCTGTTAGCCTGCTGGCATTATTTGGTGGACTTTTATTTGAAAGCTTCAGAATTTCTGACAGTTGGAAAACAGTCGTTTATATTTTTATCGGTTCATATTTATTTAGCCTGTTAAACTTTCTTCCAGGAAAAAAAGAGCGCAATTACAATTTTGAAAATCACATAGAAAGCTGGCCATACATGTTTATTTTCTTTTTTGCATTGGCATTTGCAATTTTCAACAAACACAAAGTAACAGCCAGGCTAACAGAAGGGATAACACTTCTGCTATCAATCTCACTTATTTATTGGGCAATTGATTATCGGTTTACGAGTAATCATAATTGGTTTTCAATTTCACTACTAACAATAGCATTCCTGCTATCGGCATTTTCGATTTTAAACGCATTGACATATTTACAACTTACCAAAACAGCAAGACTTATTTTAAGTATTTGGAGTTCGGTAATAATGTTTGCATTCGCTATTGATAATATAATTAGAGTGTTTAGTAATCAGCAAATAGAAAGCACTAAATATTTATCCCAGGGAATATATATTGGGCTTCAGTATTTTCTTTTAGGAGTTTCTGCTGTTTACATAATGCAGAATTTTATTCTTTTAACAGAATTTCTTCCAAGTAAAAATGGCAACTATAAGAATGATCTAAAGGAAAACATAAAAACTCATATTGACAGGTTTTCAGATAAGCAGGTTTTCACCGGGCTTTCATTCTTCTGTATTTTATATGCTTTAACAATTTATGGACTGAATTATTATTATCGGGTATTGCCAAGACACACAGTAATTTGGCTTGTAATTTTTAGTTTCCCTTTGATATTTCAAATAGCTAACTTAGTAAATAGGCAAAAAGGCAGCTAACATGAACTTTGTAAAAGATCAAACAAATTCTGATCTTTTTTACGGCCTTGCTAAGCAATAGCCAGGTTGATACAAGCTGTTGTTCTTTACCACAGCAAATACTTGTTTCAAGAGCTTATTACACA
>CAYUCU010000083.1:0-16597 GCA_964443345.1 uncultured Chitinophaga sp. | reverse complement strand
CCAATCAATCATCAAACCATGCCAGATACAACTCCTGTCAATTACGAGCTGGAGCATGCTGAACTCGTAGCCAAAATTGTGGCCGAACATGCCAAGGCTGATCTTGTAACCCTTAAAGAAATATGGGCCTACCTGGAGGGTAGTGAGCAGCAATTGCTGGCGGTGATCAATAACCAGATCCCTGCGCCAAACCTTCCGGGAAGTCTTGAATTTGGTCCCATTTTGTATTTACTCAATAATGATGTACTGAAAAAGCACCCGATACTGAAAGAAGCACTCAGGGCCCTGGGCATGCCTTATTCAAAGATCACCAGCGGACAATGGAACGGGTTGGTCAGCTCGGCAGAACATGGTCCGGGTATTGTTGCGGGTGATGGTACGCTTTACAGTACCATACTCTATGGACAGTTAGATTATCATTGGGCGATGGCCGCCTTATCGTTCATCTATTATTATCATATTGCTAAAAAGAAAGCCCCTTTTGCTACGAACCCGGCCAACGTTACAGTAGATCCTTCAAAAGATAAGGTTACTATCGCCGTGTTTGGTGATTGGGGTACGGGCCCCTGGAATGACGGAACCTACCCGTCGCCGGCCATGCTGGTGGCAAATGCTATCAATACCATTACTCCAAAACCCGATATAAGCATTCACCTGGGTGATGTGTATTACAGCGGGTCCTCTTCTGAAGAGTTACATAACCTGTTACCAAAATTTCCGTCCGGCACCCTGCTCGATAACCAGGGCAACTCCTTCAGTTTTACCATGAATTCCAATCATGAGATGTACGACGGTGCCTTTGGCTTTTTTGAAAAAGCATTAAGTAATCCCTTATTCAAGATCCAGAATAATACCAGCTATTTTGTTATCAACTTCCAGGATTGGGTGCTGGTAGGTTTGGATTCTGCTTATTATGATCCCAGCTTTTTTGTAATGCAGGGCGGAATAGATGCAGGCCAGCAGGCTTTTGTAAAAGGATTGAATATCCCTGCTGATAAAAAAGTGATCGTATTTACCCATCACACCGCTATTACAACAGATGGGTCAGCCATTAATAATGATAAGAACAAGGATGGCAGTTATAATCCCAACAATCTGTTTACAGAAGTGGTGGCAGCTTTTAATAACCGGAACCCCGATTTCTGGTACTACGGACATACCCATAATGGCATTGTGTACAACGACAAGTCGGTTACAAAAAACTATACGACCGCCTTTGGCCGCCATCCTGAAATGAGATGTATGGGCCATGCTGCCATTCCGTTTGGTAATGGCTATGACCTGCATGATGCTGCGGGCAACCCGATCGCTGCGGTGGACTACTACGCACACACCAACCTTCCCGATCCCAATAAACAGCAAGGGAAAAGAGTGCTGAACGGGTTTGCACTGCTTACTTTATGGAAAGGGAAAATCACGGAAACTGCTTTTGAAGTATATCCGGACGGGGCCATCAAACAGGTATGGTCAAAGACCAGTAATTTTTAATTACTGCAACTGAAACTATTAATTGTACTGTAACACTGATCAGCGGATGATGGTTACAGTACCTTTCATGTTGCCCTGCCCGTTCTTAAAACTGATCATATAAATATATGTATCTGAAGGTTGCGGAATGCCATCCATAGTGCCATTCCAATCTACTATGGTGCCGGTAGTGTGATAGACCAGCTGGCCCCACCTGTTAAACACCCGTACGGTAGCTCCCAGTTCGGGATCGAGATAAGGAATTCTCCAGCTATCATTTTTTCCATCATTATTGGGGGTAAAAGCAGTTGGTACAAAAATGCCGGCCACCACTTTCACCATCATAAAATCTTCATTGGTGCAGCCGTAAAGAGAAACAGCAGAAAGGTGGTATTGCATATCAGAACCGGGATTGGCGAGCGGTTGCAGTTTGGTCACATCACTGAGATCATCCGGTGGCCACCAGTTGTACACCGGCGATTCACCGGTCACATTTCCCAGTAAGGTGGTGGTGTTTCCCATGATCAGTATCCTGTCGGGCCCTGCATTGACCACCGGTTTGGCATGCACATTTATGGTAAGCACATTCGAAGATATCCGGCAACCGGGCAAACTGGCATTTCCGGCTTCTGCCACTGCCAACCGGTACCAGAAATTTCCGGTAACCGTTGGTTGACGTGTGAAGGTGAGTCCGGTAGCTCCCGCAATATCATTCCAGGTCTTACCGGAATCCGTACTCAGTTGCCATTGATATACCGGTGAAACAAATCCCGGGGAAACTGCACCATCAAAAGTATAAGAAAGCTGGTCGTTAATGCAGTGATCGATCTTGTCATTGTTGCCTTGTATAGCAGAAGTAATATCGGGGCCGCAGGGACGAAAGGTGATATCATCAAGCGCCAGGTCATTACCCACACCACCCGGTGCATTATTCGTTATCCGCAAAACGATAGTTGAATTGGTGGCAGATGTGGTAAAGAAAAAGCCATACTGATTCCATTGGGGACTGGCGGTAGCAACAATTCCGCCCGTAAAAAACTGGTTTAGTATTACACCCGAAGTTGTTTCCACGGTAAAGGTGAGATCCGGTTGGATACCGGTTGATGATTTCAACACATTCATAACCCAGGCGGCAAATTCGTATGTGGTGTTGGGACAAAGCCCCGTTACATTGGCTACAAAAAAATCTCCCGGTGTGTAGGAGGCATTGATCAGCATAAATGCTCCGCCACCGGTATGATCTGAAGTGACAGAATGCCAGCTGCTGTTAAAACACCCGGATGAAGAAGTGGTAATGGTATAAGATCCGTCGTTGGGACAGGAAGAATTTGTAAAAGTGTAAGCGCTGGGTGGGGTAAAATTAAAATCGGGTGCAGCCCCGTTTCCAAAAGTGATATTCACAACAGGATCACCCAGGCTGCCGGTACATAACTGGGCCATTGAAACAAACGGGGACGCCCAAATGATGGTTGCTAATAAAAATCTTTTGAAATGCTTTCCTCCCACTTTCCTTTAATTATTGATGGACTAAATTAGACCATAATTTTTTAACAACCGTAGTTATGTAGTGATTTAGATACAGGCATCCTGCTCCCGTACCTATTTCTTTACTACTAAAAACGGAATCATGAATTACCTGAAAACAAACCTCTCCCGCCCCCTGCTCCTGCTTTTCATTTTTGTTTCTTGTATCAACACATCGGCGCAAACCGGGCTGCCGGACACCTGGCCGGCAGACATGGTGCTTACTATTACCTATGGAGGTGGAATGCGGGATTTTACCAGCCATCTTGAAATAAAACAAACCGGCAGTTTCTATGAAACAAAAGGCGAAGAAGGCCATACTAAAAAAGGGCTTTCCTTTACTCAAACACAACTGGATGAATTGCTGGGACTGCTGCGGTCCAATGAATTCAACCGGATAAGGTCGGATCTAAGAAAAGGCATTGTATATGATATGGGCACCACCACCATTACTCTTACCTGGGGAGCGCAACATCTTTCCGTGAGTACGGGGTCATCAACTGAAATACCGGAGATATATAAAGAACAGTACCAGGTGATTGATAGTTATATTGACAAATTGCTTGCCAACAGGCTTTAAAAAGAAGGGTTGCTGATCTAAATTATTTATTGATGAAAGTGCGGTCTTGGCTGATAAGTGCTAACTTTAAAATAAAAAAATGGCCAGGTCTCACCACCGGAAAAAACACAAAGAGCACCTCCGGCAGTTCAAACACAGCCAGGAAGGCAGCTCGGTATCATCCGTTTCTCCCAAAACAAGGGCAGCAGTGATCTTTGCTATCCTGGGCGGTTTATTAGGGTTGGCTGTTGGTTATTTTGCCACCAATGGCAATTTGATTTGGGTAGCAGCCGGGGCGGCAACTTGCGGAGTTGCAGGATTCTTTTTCGGGAGAAACGTTGACAGATCTAAATAATAAGTTGCAGATATGGGCTGGCTGACATGAAACTATTAGCCCTGAAAGATTTTCTTAGTACATTTGTAAAAAAGTAACAAGATGAAGATTTTTGTAGCGGGTTTGCCCTATGATATGGATGATGCTGAGCTGGAAGAATTTTTTGAAAAATTTGGTACAGTTACCTCTGTCAAAGTTGCTATGGACAGGGAAACCGGAAAGAGCAAAGGATTTGGATTTGTAGAAATGCCAAATGATACGGAAGCCCGGGAAGCTATAGAAGGCCTCAATGATATTTCATTAGGTAAAAAAACATTGGTTGTAAAAGAAGCCGAAGAAAAGCAAGGTGGTGGCGGCGGTGGTTACCGTGGTGGTAACAGCGGCGGCGGTGGGTATCGTGGTGGCAGCGGCGGCGGAGGTGGATACCGCGGTGGCAGTGGTGGCGGTGGATACAATAATGATAATAACAGGGATAAAAGAAGATATTAATAAAAGAGCTTACCGAAAAAAGCCATCCCGCATCAGCAGGATGGCTTTTTCATTTATGGACGGTTTCACATTCAGGATGCTCTCTCAAATTTTATCAGGGTACCGGTGGCGCTGTAAGTGGCTTCATACTTTATACCCTCTCTCATAAAATGCGCTTTCCAGGTACCATCGTTACGCAAGTTCCATTCATACACATTATCTGCCGGGAATCGCTGCCGGAAGGCATCCAGTACCACCTGGGGCACCGCAGCATCAATACATATCACAGAATGGGATGACTGGTGGCCGTTATCATCAAAACCGGCTGAATGACGCTGGCTGTTGTGATTGAACTGGCTGGTAAAGCTGCTGCTGCTGTTTCGCTGCCATTCCACTTCTGTGGCACCGGGAAAATTAGTGGCCAGGGCTGTCCGGGTGGCCTGTGGCACTGCGGCCGCAGCCACTATTGCAGCGGCACCACTGGTACCATTACTGTTATCATCAAGGGCAGATTTGCTGCAGGATGCAAGCAGCAGAACGGAAAGGGCTGAGACAAGGACATTGTTTTTCATAATATGCTTTTATTTAGGCTTGATTAAAAATAAATACAGTAATAGGTAAACGACAGGCGGCGGGATGTAACCGGCAATGCTGTTTTTTTCAAAAATCAATACTCCCTTGCTTTTAGTAAGTTTGATGAATATTCTGATAAAATGAAGAGAAACGTCTTACTACTACTTGTTGCATTAATCAACTTTACTGCTAATGCCGCTGAAAAGGATTCAACCGTTTATTATTCGTTACCGGATAGTGTAAAGGCCATTTCATTTATGGCAGAGATAAATGTGCAGGCCGTTACCGCTAAGAAATTCTTTTCGACGGGAATTAAAACAGATGCCGTATGGCTTTCCCTGTCTGATCATAAAGGAAAACGGCACATACAATTTTCATTTCCGATGTATTCAAAAAAAATGGCTGTGGGCGAAGGCGTTTCGCATTGGCCGAAGGGATCTTTTGATTTTAAGTATAACTGGGCTACGGGTACTACTTATAAGCTGCTGATAGCTGTTGCTACAGATTCGGCCGGAAATTTCTCCTTGTACTCGGGCTATGCCTGGTTACCAGAAGCAAATAAATGGAAACTGATCGGCACCTGCAAAATAGATGGCCGGTGGAATACAATACAAGCGCCTGCCAGCTTTACCCGAAAACATGAGAGCAACACCGGGGAGGCAACTGTTGCACAGGTTTGGTGCCAGCGAAATACCGGTTCATGGAAAAATATGAATCCTGATGCATTAGCTGCGCCTGTTATCAATTTGCTGTCGCATGTGGACAGCCTGGGTCAACTACAGGCAGAGAAAATGCAGATCGAAAAAGCGATCGCTGATGGCACCACAGATGTGAAAGAGAACACAGAAGGTGTTTATTATAAAATGATAAAAGAAGGCAGTGGTCCGTTCGTAACGGTCAACGATACCGTAACGGTGCATTACAAAGGCTATTTGTTTACTGACGGAACTGTTTTTGATGAAACAAAAGAAAAGCCTGCTACCTTTCCATTAAAGAGACTGATCCGGGGATGGCAGATCGGGATACCACTTTGCAAGGTGGGTGGTAAAATAAAACTGGTGATCCCCTCGTCAATGGCTTATTCCATCCGGACGAGAGCGGCTAAAATTCCACCTAATAGTATTTTGGTATTTGAAATTGAAGTGCTGGACACAAAGCCAGCTAAATGATCTTACTGGTTTATTTCCGGAATATCCTCTACATAGTCTTTCAGGAACGATTGCCCCTGCACATTACCGGCCGTCCATCGCAGGTTGAAGATCCCTCCTATCAGCACATGGACATTGGTGTATCCCTTTTTCTGCATCGTTATGGCGGAAGCAAATATTTCGGGGCTGTTGCCAAAACTATAGATCACCACGGGTGTACTTTTATCAATATGCTCATACCCGGGCAGTACTTCAGTTTTTTCAAGCTGGTCTGCCGGAACATTGACCGCTCCTTTTAAATGCCCGATATTGCGCCAGGTATCTTTATGTTTATTGGTGAACTCCTCCACCGATCTTACATCCAGCAACAGGTACCCGATCTTTTCTTTGGAAAATCGTCCAAATTCAACCGTACTCAGTAAATTATAAGTTACCGGTGACTTATATAAAGCATTTTTACAAAGCAACTTCTTTCCATCCATCTGCACCAGCCGGTCAATGCCTTCAATAAGTACAGACACTTCTTTGAAATCATTCTTTTTCAGCAATACTGCCGCCTGTGAAGCTTCATCACCATAGATATCTGTGATGATGATCTCTTTATTTTTAGGCAATTCTGAAAGACGGGCAGCCAATGCCGCCAGCGGGATATTAACCGTATTGACAAAAGCACCGTAGGCATTTTCTTTTGCATTCGTACTGATGTGGCGGAAAGCAGAGTCCGAACGAACATCCAGCAGGAACGGTTCTTTCGGTTGTACCATTTTATCACATAATTCCATAGCGGAAATGATGGAGTAGTTAACAGATGTTTCCACCAGTTTCTTCAGGCAGCCTTTTTCTTTTAAGTCACTGTAATGAATGGCTGTCATCCCTCCGTTGATATTGAACAGGTTGGTAAAGCCACTATCGGCCAGCATTTTTCCTGCCCTGCGGCTGCGCTGGCTGTGTGAGCAATACAGAAACACCGGCTGGTCTTTATATTGCCTGATCTCAGATATCCGCTGACCCAGTTCCCTCGCATTGATATTGATCGCTCCTTTTAAATGCCCCAGGTTGTAGGATGGTGAAGATGAAGTGTCATAAAACTCTCCTTTGGAACGAACATCCAGCAGGATGTATCCTTTATTATTGGCTAAGGTGGCACAAAGGTCTGCCGGATCAACTGTCTTGTACAACACATTATCATTCTTGAACTGGCCCTTAACAGAAACAGATACAAGCAATACTAACGGAAGGCAAAATCTGATGAGCATATTTCGGATATTAAGAGTTGAAAGTTAAACAGAAAGTGAACAGGTTGCACATTAATTACAGCAGCGGAAAATAGGGATGCCTAACGCTGAGGACATGGAGCATTTTACTTTCTGTGAAAGCTTCTTCTTCGGGAGTCTCTCTCCTTTTATTTTGCCCGGTATTACTATTTTTCTGAACTTTAATACTCAAGGCAAAAAACTCCAGCAATGAAACTACTTAAAACCATACCTGTTGCTTTATTGGCAACTGTCTCTCTTTTTACTTCCTGCAAAAGCAGCGATAAAAAAAAGGAACCTGAAATGAAAGAACCAAAATTAAAAGAAGAAACCATCACCTATGGGATTGATGGTTTAAAAGACAGTTTAGTGCTGGATGGCTATGTGGTGTATGATGAGAATATTGAAGGCAAACGTCCTGCAGTGCTGGTAGTACATGAGTGGTGGGGCCAGAATGAGTATGTCAAAATGAGAGTACGGGAGTTAGCCAAACTGGGTTATATCGCAATGGCGTTGGATATGTATGGCAATGGAAAACGGGGAGATGATCCCGCCAGTGCTGAAAAACTGGCCATGCCTTTTTACATGGAGCCGGGAAAAGCCAAACCTCTTTTTGACGCAGCTTTGGCCAGGCTAAAATCCTACAGCCAGGCAGATGGGGCCAAAGTGGCAGCCATCGGGTACTGTTTTGGTGGTGCCCAGGTACTGAACATGGCAAAAATGGGTGAAGACCTTAAAGGCGTGGTGAGTTTTCATGGAAACCTGAATGTGGTACCACCCAATAAAGACCTGCTGAAAGCCCAGGTGCTGGTTTGCCATGGTGGAGATGATTCCTTTGTACCACAGGCAGAAGTGGATCAATTTAAAAAACAGATGGATTCTATCGGGGCCACCTATACTCTAAAAGTCTATCCCGGGGCGACCCATTCCTTTACCAATCCAAATGCGACTGCAGTGGGAGAAAAATTCAAGATCCCTGTTAAGTATAATGCCGCCGCAGACACCGCTTCATGGAATGACATGAAGGTTTTTTTCAGTACTATATTCAAATAAAATAATTGCTTTGTTTCGAAGGCCTGGGTTTTGCAAAAACAACTCAGGCCATTTTTTTATGAACTGGCTAACTACTCATTAACAGTGACTTATTCTTTGTTTCTACCATTTTATGTCCGGTAGAAAAGCCTGTTTTAGCACGGTATAATTACTGATTTAGGCATTTTTGTTCGTACAAATACTTTAGAAGAAATACGCAAAAAAGCTATGTATAACAGAAATCTGTTTCTATTTTGCCCTCCCATTGGACAAAAAACGGATTCCTTTGAAAAAAACACTTCTACCCATCCTTATTGGAAGCATCCTGCTTACGGCATGCCGTAAACAGGATTTTGATACGCCGCCAGCTCCGCCTGCTGAACCCTGTATTGAACAGACTGCCAAGCCGGCCGGACGCACTTACACTTCAGACTCACTGGTCAGTTTTACCTGTACATCCAGGCATTGTGGTCTTGTTCCTTTAAGCACCAACAACTATTGGGTGTACGAGGATTCCCTGTTCAATTACGGGGTATTTGTGAAAGTGCAACTGGACACCCTCCGTTACTCGGCTACCTGGAGATCATTGTCCGACGACCTGGTATGGTGGGAAAGCAGCCTTTATGTGGGGATCCCGCAACGGTTATTTGCAAACGACTCTACTATTTACAGAACGGAAGAAAGGTCCTTTATGCCGGGAGTGATCGATGCTAAGAAAGACTACAGCCTTTTTCCCGGTGACTCATTGAGGTATCTTGGCAGTTTTGATGACGTGGCTGCCCCCGGCCGTTCATTAAGATTAGCTGCACCTGTTACCAGTCCTGCAGGTTCCTTTACTGATTGTATCTACTTTGAAAAGAATGCCAGAAATTATCGCAAGGACCAGGTATTCTTTAAACCCGGAATCGGGGTTATAAAATACATACAGGAAAAAGGCAACATGGGTATGCCGGGTGTCAAACTGCAGCAGGTATCAACGCTTGTTGCTTATCACATCGAATAAGCTACTCTCCTCTTTTGTATCTTTAATTCATGCTTCGTCAAAAGCAGGTAAAATCGGTATTAAACAAACATAAGAAACGGGACAGCTGGTTCCTGGATGATTATTCTGTAAACCCATACGAGGGCTGCAGCTGTAATTGCCTTTACTGTTATATCCGTGGAAGTAAGTACGGGGAAAATATGTCCGATAGCCTCTCCGTTAAATCCAACGCATTAACAATACTGGAAAAACAACTGGCAGCAAGGGCAAAGAAGAAAGAGTATGGCTTTATTGCAGTAGGCTCCGGAACGGATGCTTATATACACCAGGAAAAGGAACAGCAACTGACGCAGGGTATGCTGAAACTGATCAGCCAATATAAATTCCCGGTCTTTATCAGCACTAAATGCACCCTGATAACCCGGGACCTGGAACTGCTGAAAGAGACAGACCGTACAGCAATACTTCCTGATGATCTGAAAGACACCATTAAACGGGGCGTTATACTTTCTGTTTCTGTTTCCACACTTGATGAACGGATAAGCAACATGCTGGAACCGGGTGCGGCCACTCCTTTGCAACGATTGGAACTCATAAAACAGCTAAAACAGGAAGGTTTCCTGGCGGGGGTCAATGCCATGCCGGTATTGCCATTTATTTCAGATACTGAAGAAGAGCTGGAAAAGATCATTGCAGGGGCAAAAGAGTATGGTGCTGATTATATTCTCATCGGCGGGCTCACTTTGTTTGGCAGCGGTCCTGCTGATAGTAAAACATTGTTCTATAAATTCCTGGAAAGGTATGATGCCTCTTTATTACCCAGGTACCACCAATTGTATGGGGCAAATTTTTACACTCCCTTCTCCTACCAGGATGAATTGAAAAGAATATCTGATAAAATTTGCCGGAAGTATGATATAAGAACTAAAATCCCTCAGCAACTATGACAACAGCGATCAAAGAGATACAACAACTGCTTAGCGCAAAGGCAAATAAAAGTCACAAAGACTTTTTCAGCAAAATGGTCCCCGGTTCTCAAATAATATACGGGGTGAAGACCCCTGTACTGAATGATATTGCAAAGAAATATAAGGAAGGCTCTTTCTCCTTAGCGGAAGCTCTTTGGTATGGCGGCTCCATGGAAGAACAGATCATCGCCATTAAGATACTGGAGAAAAAAGGAAAAGATGACCCGGTCCGGTTGCTAAAATTGTTTCAGCGATTTTCGAAAACAATTGATAACTGGGCTGTTTGTGATGGACTGGGGATGCAATTCTTAAGAAGCATAGTCAAAACACACCGGGAGGACATCTTTCGTATTGCCAGGCAGTTTAACAGGTCCTCCAATATGTGGCAGCGAAGATTGTCGCTGGTGATGGTGGAGTGGTACACCCGGCAGGAAGCTGATCATTCAGATATTAAGAAACTGGTGGCCAGCCTGGAAAATGACAAGGAATACTATGTGAAGAAAGCGGTAGTGTGGATCAACCGGAATTTTAAAAAAGGAAAGTAAATACTACTTTTTGATCTCTTCAGACAATTTTTCCAGCATCAGCGAATATTCATAGCTATAGCTGTTCTTAATATCATCAGGCAGATCGTACCTGGTTGAATTAACTGCTTTCTTCAACAGGTCAAACCCCTTTTTTGCCTGTGGTGCGGAGTGGAACAGGGAGGTAAAGCGGTGTGCTGTATCATACTCTTTCATACCTATAGCATGCTGATAAAATTTGACCGGCAGCATAATGCGTACGGGCATAAAATATGAAGATTCATCCGAGATAAGTTTGAAATAAATGGAATAATAGGAAAGCATTTGCGACAGCCGTTGCTTCATTTCTTCCTCTGTTTCATCCTTACCTGGTACTGTTCTCCACTTGTTCTTTTCAGGGTCAAATAAACCGGCAGTTTTCCCACTGGTTATTTTCTTTAAATGCCAGACGAGTTTTAGTTTTTCGCCATTGACGCTTATGAATTCAGTAAGTTTCAACATATCGTCTTCCATACCTGAATAAACAGCTTTAAAATTTTCAAAGCCTTTACCAGCCCGGCTCACCACCACTTCATTTTCATTTACTGTTCCCCATTTACCTTTTAGTAGGGTACTGTCCCACTGAATGAAAACTCCGCTTTCCAAAAAGCTTACCAGCTTCACTCCTTTCAATGTTACTAAAGAATCTTCCAGTTTGGCATAGACATCTTCCTGTCGCTGGTTGTCGGACTCCAGTTTAGGGTAAAGCACAAACCAGTTGCCGGTTACTTTTTTGTGAACAGGGTCTTTATCAGCAGCAGGTGAACAGCTGCATTGAATGAGCACACATATGATCAGCAGGTATCGCATGCTGCAAATATAAAAGCCCCCGCCTTACAGCGGGAGCTTTTATCAGAGAATTTCATAGTTAAGGCAGGATAATTACCCGTTGGCTGTTACCATTATTCCAGGAAAGCAGCGCTTTATTATCGCAATTTCCATTATTAGGGAAACCAAAGTCGAGCTTTAATACCCGGTCATTGATCTTTATTTTCAAAGTACCTTCACTGATCCAGGGACAAGCTACTTTTTTGATCAGCGGGTCTTCAGTATTAAGGTTGATAGTAGTACCGTTTCTGAACGTTGTTTTAGAACGACCGGTGATCTGGTACACATCATCCCGGACAATACAGGTAAGCATTCCTGCAAGTTGTTTTACATTCTTCACTCCTTCGTACGTGTATCCTCTTCCACTCGGGAATGTTACTTTACCATCCACTACTTCAATGCTCCATTTGTGTACAGGTGGGTCAGACAGGTTTTTGAAGATCTTGGTACCTTCAATGTGTGCCCTGTTCACATAATAATTTACAAAGGTGAGTGTAACAACAGAACCTGGTCTGCGCACCGGCCCGGTAAAATGAAGTACCAGTTTACCCCTTCTTACTTTTCCATCACGGCCTACGCAACTGTCGCCGAAATCGATAGTAACTGTTTTGGGATAAGTACTGTCGTTTGGGGTAACGGTGATAGTGGCACAATCGCCGATCCTTTCACGCAGTTCAAAAAAAGTGGGCAGGAACAGGCGGCCTTGTGAAGCGGTTTTTCCTTCCACTCCAAAACCACCGGCATTGCCTTCTTCTTCAGCTGCGGTAAAAGCAATGTCGTCGGCATCATCGAAGCTGGCTTCAGCTTGTGAGCTTTCATCAGAATAAGCGGCAGCTTCTTCTTCTGTAATGGCAGAAGTATTATCTAAGCTGCTTTCCTTTTGACAGGAAGTAATAAAAAGAGAAAAGAATACTGCAAATGCAGCAAGGGTGATCCGGTTAAATGATAAAGTTTTCATGGCTATACTTTTTTTAAGAATTAAAAATATTAACGCAACTTTTGAAGTTGTTGGAGCAAGAAAGTTTAAAGACCACTAAAATATTTTATTTTGAGCCTTAATGAAGATCATCCTTCAATACACTACAGACTATTTCCGCACTATTCATAAGGGCATACTTATAATAGTATCGCTTTTCACCGGGATACTGGTATTTAGTAATTATACTTTCGGCATCGATCAGGCCATTCAAAAAAATAATTCCCTGCCCGTTAAACTTATTCTATGGTATGCAGTCTTCCTGCTGGCCTTCGGATTTCCCTACCTGCTTTATCATTTTACAGGTGCCGCAAAAAACAGGAACCGCCCCGGATTTTTAGTACTTCTTTTTATTGCTCCTGCTATCTTCTCCCTTAAAATGAGTACCTCATTTTCCTTTACCCCGGGTAGTGATTTTGAGAGTACCTTTTGGGACCATCTTCTTTATTGGCCATCCTTGCTGGGAGTGATCTTTCTGATCTTATTTAGTATATGGAAGCTGTGTGACAGGCAGTACCCTTTTTACGGATTAAAAACAACAGGCTTCAACTGGAAGCCCTATTGGATATTACTGCTCCTTATGCTGCCACTGATAGCCGTGGCATCCACCCAGCCCGACTTTTTGGAGATGTATCCCAAATTGCAGGTCGTTGCCGGTTTCAATAAGATTGAGTCATTGTCGTGGGGACAAAAAATACTGTATGAACTGTCTTACGGAACGGATTTTATTACCATAGAAGTTTTTTTCCGGGGTTTCCTCGTGCTGGGATTTATGAAATGGGCAGGTAAAGATGCTATCCTCCCGATGGCTTGTTTCTATTGTACCATTCATTTTGGAAAACCGGCGGCAGAATGTATCAGTTCTTATTTCGGGGGAATACTGTTGGGGATCATCGTGTATAACACCCGTTCCATTTTGGGAGGGTTATTGGTCCATTTGGGTATTGCCTGGATGATGGAGATCGGCGGGTATCTTGGCAACCAATATTTGAACTGATCCGCATCAAATGGTCCACTCATCATGAACAATTCCAACCAGGTAATATTTTCCATCGATCATTTTGAAAACTAACCGGAGACTTCTCCAGTCCATCCCGCCCAGTTCTTTATTAAAACCGGGAAAATGGCTTTCAGTAAAATCACAACTGTCATACACCGCTGAAAGATTGTTCATTGAATTTCCTCCGCCCAAAAATTGGTTTACTTTCAATGAATCAGGCGCAATGAAATCAACATCATAAACGAATCGCTTCATGTATTCATTCAACGTCAGTTTGATCGGGTCGCCGCTGCCATCCATTTCACCCCACTCCATCGTGCTTTGCTTCTTACTCACGGCTTCAGCGATCAATTTATCCGCACTGATGACGAGGTCCGAAGTTGTATCGATAAAACCATAAGGCGAAAAGCGCAGCCCGGTGCCCGGATGAATATATGCAGCCAAAGATTTATACTCTTTCGTTTTTATAAGGTTCAGTATTTCAGCAGTGAGTTTTAATAATTGCGAATCCCTGTAGGCGGTATTGGGTGCAGCGATGGCTGTGTCAGGGGCAACGATTTCCGGTGTTTTCTCTTTATCAGCAGACTTGTTCTTACAACTAAAGAAAAACAACAACACAAAAGGTATGACAAGTAACAGCTTCATATGAACCACATTTTAAGATTTAAAAAACTACAAGCCTGTAAGCCGGATTCTGTCTCACCCTCCTCCGCTTATGCAAAGGTGGGTTTTGGACTATCATTTATCTGTACTGACAGTTACCCGTCAGCATCCATCTGCCTACCCTGTACCCCGTCCCGGCAAGCCGGGCCTTGGGCGAGCAGCCCTCAGGCGGTACTATATGTGGCATTTCAGCATGCAAGGTTTACCCGCCAATGATGTTACCATCAAAAGCCGTAGGCTCTTACCCTACGTTTTCATCTTTACCCTGTAGTGCTATGCTACTACAGGGCTGTTATTTTCTGTGGCACTATCTGTTCCCGGTTTCCCGGAACCCGGCTATTCACCGGTGCATTGCTCTGTGCTGTCCGGACTTTCCTTCCCGATTTGCACCGGAACGATAGCCTGGCTTGTAGCGATGCAAAGATAAGGTCTGCTACCGACCTGCTCCAAATGAGTGGTTGATCAAATGCTTTAAGGGCCTGTGGCTGTCAGGTCTCCCTGAGGGAGTTAATCGAAGCATCTTTTGGAAGGATGTTAAAAAAATATCTCTGTTGCCCCGAACCCATAATTTGGGTGATACTGATTTACAAACGACTTTACCTCTTTCTTTAATCGCAGTATATCATGTATCTCATCCCGCAGCACCCCTTCTCCAATTCCATGCACCACGATAAATGAATGCAGGTGATGATGCAGGGCCAGTTCGTAATATTTTTCAAATGTCTTTAGTTGCAGACTTAGAATTTCATAATTACTCATCTGCTGCCAGTTGTCCGTCAGTCTTTCTATATGCAGATCGATCATACTTCGGGCAGGTTCCAGGTGTTGTTTTGCTTTACCGGCCTCGTATAATTTATATCCTTTGGCAGACAGTTTTCCCAAATGCAATGAGGGTGGCTCTGGTTTATCCTCATACTTTTTGTCCGGATACTTTTCAAATAGCAGTTGTGAAAAAGTGGCCAGGTTCTTTTGCTTTAGCTCTTCAATTTTGGCAAAGAGTACTTTGGGTTTCAGTTTTACCAGCGCTTCAAAATGGGATTCCTTTTTCTTGTCCGGGGTAACCAATGAAAAATCAAACTCAAAGGAGGGGCTGTCGTTCAGGCTTTCAAATTCAATATCATGCAGGTAAAAATCCTCAAACGGATGAATCGTATTCTTCAGGTCAAAATCTGGTTTGCCAAAATAATGGAGTTTGTAATTGAACTGGAAAGGGGTCTCTGTATGGTTTACCAGGTGGAGTTTTAATTCTTCCACTATCACATCACCAAATTCATCCAGGTCCATTACAGGCAGAAAAGTAAGCCAGACACCATCTTCCACTCTTTTTTCCTTAGAGGGTTTTTCTTTTCGTACATCATCCACAAACTGCTTTTCTTTCTTTTCGGGGAACATTTTTTTCTCGGTGAACCGTTTGAAATAAGGAAAATCCACCTGGTCCATATACACCGGGAATGACACGCCTTTCACCTGCACCATCAGCATTTTGTCATTGATGATATCCAGCACGGTGCCTTCTTCGTTGGAATGCAGGATGAGAACAGTATCGCCGATCTGGTACTTCAATAGAGTTAAGATTTACAGCATTTAAAAGATTAGTGGGGAAGTGGTGCACAAAGATAAAGCAGCAGGAGGCTATAAAAAGCAAAGAGTTGCACAATTAACTGTACAACTCTTTTACAAGGTATTAATATGAATTTATTCTTTCTTCTTTGCCAGTTTGCTATGGGTATAGCTGTACAGGAAATAAATGACAAGTCCCACTGCCAGCCAGATAAGGAACCGCATCCATACCTTATGTGTCTCCTGGGCCATCAGGTAGAAACAACTCATCATACCGAGTATGGGTATCAATGAGAATTTCTTTATAAACGTCAATACTGCCATTATAACAGCTATTAGCCAAAAGGCTGCCATGGGCCAGGTGTCTTTTGTCCAGATGTCCTCAGTAAAATGGGAGGGAACATTTGTTACGATCAATACTATGGCAATAACGAGGAGTGCAGGGTAGATAAACTGGCCATTAATGAAGGGCACTTTGAATTTACTTTCAGGTTTATCTTTTTGATATTGCAGGGCCAGCACGCCGGCACAAACCAACACGAATGCAAATAAGGTTCCGATACTCGTCAATGAAAGCACTTCTCCAAGATTCAAAAATAATGCAGGAACTGCTACCACAATACCCGTGAGGATAGTAGAAAAAGAGGGTGTACCATACCTGGGATGGATACGGGAGAATATTTTTGGTAATAAGCCATC
>CAYUCU010000082.1:0-16618 GCA_964443345.1 uncultured Chitinophaga sp. | reverse complement strand
CTGATTAGTTTTTTCAGACATTAACTTTTTAGGATACAGGCGTCCCCCCGCCATTTGCAGGAGGACCTTCCTGTATAGCCGCAACCAAGAACGGAACTTGAAAAACACTTTTTAGTTAATGGTCAGTTCGCAACCATTGCAACCACCTTCGCAGAAGTAAATTTTTTTGGCTGCTTCTTCGTCACTTCGCAAAGGAAGGTTAACCACTTTTAGCTTACAGGCCTGTGTACCCTCACAGTCGCAGGTTGCTTTCTCCAAAAAGGTTTTTTCATCCTGTACAAAAAAGAAGGAAACTCCGAGGAGAGAGAATTTTCCATAGGCCTCCAGGGGAGAAACATCTTTTGTGATATTTCTGATTTCTTCCTGTATCTCTGCCAAACTGAAAAAGCTTGTTTTATCAGCAAGGTTGATCACCCGGTCTACACTATAACCCTTATAAGTAAACTTACCGGTGCAGGCCCCTGTACAGGATGACTGCAGGCATCCAAAACCCAGGCTCTCAGCATAAAATACCTGGCAGGCATTGTTCACAACACTGCAATAACAGGCGTATGTGGCAAACACTGGTAACGCTCTCTCAGTCATAGACATTTCTTTAGAAAGAAAGGCATATCCATTCGGTAACTCTACACGAACTTCCAGGTTATCAGTGGTGATACACAGTTTTGTTCCCACTGGTAAAATGATACCGGTTTCCCCGGCCTTTACCGGTTTATCGGTTACTATTTCCCTTCCGCAGGAGGCCATCTTTGCAGTTTCACTGACAGATTTACCCAGTTCGGCTACCGGCTGCTCTTTCTTTTTACAGGCAACAACAAGCAAAGTGCTCAACAAACACACACAAATCATCCGCTTCATAAATCATAATTTTTATTGATTAAATAATGAGTAATGGCCCTTTCAATATCTCCGTCAAACTGCTCGGCCAGTTGCATCAATTTGACTTTTTCTGTTTCCTCCGTAGTATAAGCCAGGTACTCTTCGGCCGATACCTCCACACGGTACACTTTGGAAAGCATACCCCCCAATGAAATAAAAACCTCCTTATACTTCTTACCGGGATCGTTGGCTTTGTTAATGGAAAGCACCTGGGCCCTTTCTTTTTCTGTCAGGCCTAATAGTTCCTGTATCTGGTCAAACTTATTCTGGTACTTGGATTGATCGAGGAGTATCTTGCAATCGGAATTATTAATGATAGCCTGCTTCACCACCGGAGAAGAAATAATATCTTCAACCTCCTGGGTAACTACAATGGCTTCCCCGAAGAATTTACGGACCGTTTTGAACAGATACTTGATGTACTCCGCCATACCTTCTCTGGCAATCGCTTTCCAGGCTTCCTCAATCAAGATCATCTTGCGAATACCTTTCAGTTTCCGCATTTTGGATATAAACACTTCCATGATAATGATCGTAACGACCGGGAAAAGTATCGGGTGATCCTTGATATTATCCAGCTCAAAAACAATAAACCGCTCTTTCAAAAGTTCCAGGTTCTCAGTGGCATTTAGCAGGTAATCGAACTCACCGCCTTTATAGTATGGCCGGAGTACATACAGGAAATTGGAAATATCAAAATCTTTTTCCTTTACCTGGTCTGCCTTCAAAACATTGACAAAATCATTCTGCAAGAACTCATAAAAGGAGTCGAAACAACGGAAGCCATAGTCTTTCTCGTAGTAAAGTTGCAACGCATTCGAAAGGGCAACATACTCGCTTCTATTAAACGTTTCATTATCCTTTTTCCACAGCGCCAGCAACAGCGTCTTGATACTTTCCTTTTTTTCTGTATCCAGCACATCCCCCTCCCCGATATGGAAGGGGTTGAAGCGTATCGGGTTCTTTTCTTCATAGGTGAAATAATATCCTTTCACCAGCTGGCAAAGTCCTTTGTAACTATGCCCTACATCCACCAGCACAATATGTGTACCCTGTTCATAGTAGGATCGCACCATATGATTGGTGAAAAAACTCTTTCCGCTTCCGGAGGGTCCTAGGATAAATTTATTCCGGTTAGTAATAAGACCTTTCTTCATGGGTTCATCACTGATGTCCACATGCACTGGCTTTCCATACTGCCGGTCACCTAACCTGATCCCGCAGGGAGAAACGGAGGACCGGTAATTGGTCTCCAGGTTCAGGAAACAACAGGCTTGTTCAGCAAATGTGTCGAAGGTATCGTTCATGGGAAAGTCTGCCTCATTACCCGGTATGCCTGCCCAGAATATCTGCGGCGCTCCCGACAGCTCCTGCTTCGGTACCGCATCCATCTGGGACAGGGCTGATGATACCAGGTTTCTTGTGTCCTTCAACTCATCTTTACTATCCGTCCACACTAACACATTGAAATGGGATTTCACAGGCAGTCGTTGCTGGCTGATCGCCTCGTTCAAAAAATTATTAGTGGCGTCCCGGCTGATGGAATTCTCCCTTGAATAGGCGCTCAGGGAATGCAGCCTGAGTCGTTTACTTTCCAGTTTCTGAATCGTTTTCTGCGGATCTTCAATAAAAATGTACTGGTTATAAATATGATTGCAGGAAAGCAACTGTCCTAACGGTGAGGCAAAGCCCACACTGAATTTTGTTTTATCCGTCGAGTATTTATCATAGTTGATCCGTGAACCGCAATAAGAGGGCAGGTCAGCTGCATCCGCCAGTGTAAATAACTGGCAATGATTCGGACCCACCTTAAGGCCATCCTCAAAGGATATATCATGGAGAATAAATGATTTTTCGTTAGGCTGCAGGTTCAGGTATCGTTCAACGAGCCCACAGTATTGTTGTTCGCCGCTCAGTTCTTCATTGGTAAGTCTTTTCAGCTTCATTAATCCACTGTCATTGATAATTCTTTCAAACTGTCCAGCATTATCGAGGAAATCCTGTAAGAGTTGAGGTTTCAGTGTTTGCTCCGGAACAATAGAACGCCTCAGTAAATTGGAGAAAAGAGAAGAACCCGCTTTTCTTCCGACCGGCTTTTTGGTCAGCATGATATAGCACTGGTGATCAAGATAGGGCCGTTCATTAAAAAATCGTTCACTGGCACGGGATAAAAAACTCACACCGATGGCGCTGAAATCAGCCGCATGTTTGGATTGTGTAAACCAGTCCTGTTTGTGAAAAACGGTTCCTGCAGGGAGTACCTTGATGGCACGGATCAGTGACTGGTGAAGTACCTCATACTCCTGGTCTGATAAAGTGAAAAGTTCCGGCAATTCCACTTCGTAAGCAATGGTAACATCTCCTTGCTTGGATAAGATGCAATCATGCTCTACTCCAAAAAGGGGCAATATGTCTTTTATTTGTTTTTCCACAGTTCAGTAAATACTTTTCTTGAATATATTTTTACAACTGATGGTATAGACCTTTTGGCCAGGGTCTTCATCATTCCATGCTCGCCATATTGACGGCTCAGTTTATAGACATGCATGAATAACCCGGTTCCTGCAACGAGAATGATCAACAGGCAGACAAATGTGTTAACACCGCAGATATACAGGATGGCAAACAGGATCAACAGAGCCAGTAAGCCACCACCCAGGTACCAGATATACTGTGCCTTCAATCCCTTGAATTCTATCGGGCGGTTGATCCCTTTATTGATGGAATAGACACTAGTTGACATAAATAATTCTTTGGGTGAATTTTTTGTCGGAACTGCGCAGTGAAATTTGGTAAATCCCAGATGGCAGACCTGTCATATCAATTTGCCTTACCAGGTCACCGGAGTTGTGCTGGATCATCTTTTGCCGGATGGGATTTCCTTCCGAATTAATAACAGTACAGATATACCTGCCAGCGGGAGCATTTGCCAAGCGAATAGTAAACTCCCCTCCGGTGACAGGGTTGGGGCAAGTACTGAAAGCCTGATCCGACAGTACTACCGGAATAGTTCTCCTTACAACAAGTATATTAGAATACAATACATTACCTGTAATTTCAACTGCCTTTATCCGGTAATAACCTGTTGCTGCTGTCTGGCTCGTTGAATAGGTATAGTCGGCCCTTTCACCATTATTGCCGGTTGGCAATACAGTTCCGGTTGGTTGAAATAAAACACCGTCAACAGAACTTTCAACAGTATAGTTTTGAATTTCTGATTCAGTCATATTGGACCAGGAGATGGTTATCCGGTCGGCGGCATCAATGTCGGCCCGGACGTTAGCAAAACGAACCGGTAGTACCACGCCGCCAGATGTGTCATACGATAGCAATCCTCTCCGTACTAATTGCAGCGGTCCGCCACAATGAAAATTGTACAGGTTATAAGGGGGGCCTGGGAATACTGTCTCTGGACTAAAGTTGACATTACCGGGCAAAAAATAATAGGGATGGGAAAAATCATACCATGGAAGACAGATATTGGGTGCCGGGAAAGCTTCAAAAGGGACACCTGTACCCCCATCTACATCCCAATAGGAGACCGTAATAAATCCACAATCTAATTCATGCCCATTCACCACATAATGTGTGGCTACATTAGGGTTACAATCAATATAATTCAGCCCCAGTGTGTTGTAATAGGAAACGGCCTTGGGAGCCGGCCAGGCATAGCCGGGATAATTATTACCGGTGGAATCAAGCACCCCGCCCATCACATTACCGTATTGCAAACCTTGTTTATATACCCAGATATCATAATTGGATAATACTACCGGCGTAAAAACATTCTCGGTACCGTTAAAGGTTACAGTGTAAAAAGAAAGAATAAGCCGGTTTTCCCTTTTGGGAGGATTGGGTGCATCATCCACCAGTCTGGTCTCCGTATATCGGGCCCTTACACCGATATACTGTGCGAAGGCCGAATAACAAATGACAGAAAACAGTAAGCATAAAATAAATTTCATTTTCATAAGTATTGATTTAGAATTTTAAGAATCGTTTTAATATGCCCCTCCTTTCAGGGAGGGCTTTGTGGAGGGCTACACGCCAAAGAAGCTTCGGATCACAGTTGCAACTACGACAAGGAACACGCAGGACCCGAACCAGGCGGCAGCAACTTTACCCGTATCCGGGTCACCGCTGTTCCATTTAGAGTAAACCTTGACGGCACCGATCAATCCTAAAACTGCTCCAACAGCATACATCAGGTTGGTACCGGCGGCGAAATAACTTCTGACCTTGGTATTGGCTTCATTGATACCGGCATTGCCATCCTGCGAAAGAGCAACAGCAGCCAGGATCATTACGAGAAAGAACAAACTCACTTTTTTCATACACACAGTTTTTAGTTTTCCTTTATAATAGTTCCCTTTTAGGGAGATAGGGTTCGGTGCTCCATCACGTCATTTCCATAGGGTCCTCAGATCATCCTCTTCCAGACGGATGGAGCATTTAGTTTGGCTTTCGGAAATAATGAACCGGTTAATGGAGTCACGGAAACCGGGATCATCTATCTCCTGGTAGGATTGGATTTTCCTCTTTAAAGCAAGAATGAGTTCGCTTTTATTCTGCTTGTCCTCAAATGTTCGCTCCAGGTCACGAAGGATAACATTTATATCCTCCCCGTCCGTTCCAGAACTGAATAAAGTATCTGAAATGCGGGGTTTGAAATGGGGCAATGAAAACTTTGCCTTATAGATAATGATCCAGATAAGGAGATAATAGATTAAACTTGTCAGGATAATTACCAGCCAGAATTGCGACCAGGAAATATTTTGTAACATGTGATTTCGTTTGTAATGCAAATATGGGCTGACGGGAAAGCGATCTTTCAATAGATGTTCCCGAGTCGGGAGAAATAAATTTTCAGTAAGGGGGGGGAAATAATCAGAATACCTGAATAACTGAGAGATGACTACTTAATAGGAATAGAGATTTGTCATAACAATATTAATACATAAAAAAGGGGGGAGACCAGTGGCCAGGCAACTTTTCTAATAACCTTCATCCGCTTCATCCATTCGCTGAATGAGCCGCTCCTTTAATTGGTCCAGAAAATTACTTCTGTTCTTTTTGCGGATACGCATTTCCTGGAAGACATTATAAACGTTTCCCAGGTCTATCTGGAAAGTACGTTCAAAGTAATTAGTCAAAAGTTTGATATCAGCTGTACCATTATTGATCACCCCGGCAGTTTGCAAGGAATAGATCAATTCGATTAAAGAAACTTTAGGCCCGGTCCATTGAAGTTTTTTCTCAATGGTTTTAGGTTCGGGAGCATCTGTCAGTTGAATAGAGGAAATTGCTGTATTCAGGTAAATGCGGAGCAGTTCATAGGCAAACAGCTTTGAGACCTTGTAACTCTGGGTTGTGGAGAAACTGTGATCGATGCTTAGCGTAAGATCGTCTGGTAAAAGCCGTACATCTTCCTGCCCCCTTATAAAATAAACTTCATCAAAATGAGTGGCACCGCTCCGGTAGTACTGGTAAAAATCAAGATTATTGTCAAAAAAATGTTTGATCCGGTTCAGGTGCGATTCCAAATAAGCAATCTGCACTTTGTCGCTGGCTGCAGGTCGGTTAATCTCGATATGAAATACTTTGACATGGTAAATAAATTGGGAATAGAATTTGGGCTTGATTTCTTTGAAGAACTCAATCTCCTCTTTGCTGTCCTTCAGCGGGGTTTTTTCAACCATTTTTCTTAATTCCTGAAGTGTTTCCTGGCAGACATTAATGCATTGCGAAGTCTCCTTCAGCAAAGGGAAGGACTCAGCCTGGATTTCCCGTAAACGGTCTTCCATCTTCTCATATAATCGTAGCATGACGGCTCGCATATTGTTCAAATGAGAAGTGAAATATATAAAGTCAGTATAGTCTTATAGTTGTTCAAACCGATACAAGAGCTTTTCAAAGTGAAATTCTATGCTTGCAAATAGCGCAACTCTCTTTTCACTTTGAATAACCGTTATTCTGATGCAATACTGGAGATTTAGTAAATGAAAAGACCGGAACCAAGACAACTGTACATTGAAATTGTCGTAGCCCTCTATGTGCTGCTCTTTCTATATACAGCAATTATGAAGTTCAGGGATATCCCCTTCTTTATCGGATCCATGTCGCATACACCTTTACTGCGTCCATTTGCAGGTATCCTTGCAGGAATGATCCCCACAATGGAAATCGCAATAGCCATTCTATTGATAATTCCCCGTACAAGGCATTATGGGTTATTAACGGGCACTGGGCTAATGGCAATTTTCACTTTGTATGTGACATTTATACTTACCACCATGAAGGAACTACCCTGTTCCTGTGGTGGCGTAATTCAGCAGTTGAAATGGAAGGAGCATCTGATCTTCAACAGTGGGTTCCTGCTGGCTGGAATTCTCGCATGTTACTGGAATAAAGGATTTATTGCAATAAACAGGAGAAGCCGAATACCTGGAATATAGTAGGCATTATTGTTCATAAAAACCAAGAAGTATGAAAAAGATGTATTTGGTGCTGATCGCAGTTGTAATGGCTGTGGGTTTCAGCGCATTCACAAAGATTGAAAAGGCACCTGTAGGGGATTATAAGTATGATGATGGCACCGGCATGGTGGATGTACCCCCGGAAATTGATGTGAATTTCTACTGCCCCCAGGGAAATCTCTATGATTGCGTTATCGAGATCAATGACGAAAACGAATTGATCTACCTGAATGGAAATGTTCACAGGTGGCAATAACCAATTCCAGGGAAAAAGTATTGCGATCTACCGGATCGCAATACTTTCTTTGGGAGTAAGAATAAGCACATCCATAGTGCGGCTTTTGAGTTCTACTATAATTCCAATTTTCCTGAGCGCAGCAAAAAATTCATCCCTGACCGTGAGTATAGCATCAAACGATACATCCACATTAAAATCTATACCCGTTTCGTTTATAAAAGGTATATCCTGCCTGTTTTCGCCGGTGTAATTGTAATATGCGATTCTTTCTACGAGAAGGTCGATTGGAACATTTCGGAGGTATATCCGCGCATGATTGTTCCTCCACACTTTTTTCTCTCCCCTCGTGCGGAGTGCTTCCATTTTATCGGGAACTACAGTGACACTGTAGTAGGGCATAGATCGCCTGACAATCTCTCCTTTATAACCAAAATATTCTTCGAGGTTGGACTTTAAAACAGATCTCAAATCGGGCGGGTTTGCTCCTGTGTACGAGGCTGAAAAACAGTACTTCTGTGGTGAGAAAAAAACAGAATCTCCTTTTAGCAAAGGATAGAGCCACGCCTTTCCGTCGAGGGAATCGCCGTAATCCCAGAAACCTGTCCCAAAATACGCATACCGGTATAACCCTTCCAGGTAAACGCCTGAAACATGGAACTGATTGGACTCGAATGCCAGTTTCTTGGGATAATGATATGGAATGGTACTATTCCAGATTCCGAGCTTGGTTCGGAAAAGGGAATTACTATCACACTTGTTGAATATTTCACTTGAAGTCTTGTCAGATAATGTTTCCGAAACAGTTCCAAACGGAAGTGGTTTCCCTGATAAAAATGTAGTCATATTATCTCTTGTTAACCCGCTGGGGTCACTAACCCCCCTGATAAGCCCATCTTCACCAATCCATACATAAGTGGGAAGAAAATAAACTCTGATTTTTTGAAAACTCACGGAGTCGAAAGCTACTTCCAAGCCTAAATTGAAGTATCGCTGATAATTGCGATACATTTCTTCGATTTTATGATCCTTCCTTCCGATATGCAGTACAGTTAAGTGATCTTTGTGCTTTTTACTCAGGCTATCCAAACCAGGCAAATATTTAAAATTCTGAATACATTCAGAACCGAATAGGACAAGCAGCAAATATTTTCCCTTGTAGTTTTCAATTGTTCTGACCCTGCTTTCAGGATAAGAGATCACAAACTTTTCGCTGTATGGGAATGGCTTTCCCACTGCTAATGGAATCTTTTGGGCATAAGTATAACCAGACGCAAATATTAGCGTCCATAATAACAGACGTTGCATAAGTATAATTTTATATTTAATGAAATGCTATTGTATCAATAGCCGGGGTTTTGAGTAAGCTGATTGTTCTTAAGGATTTCTGCTAAAGGAATGGGATATAAGGCATCTGTTGGATTCCAGTTACTACCCTTGATCAAAGGCAAAACATTGTTGACCTCACTTGTTCGCTTTAGTGTTAACCAACGGTCTCCGTATTCAGCAAATAATTCAAATTTCCTTTCCTGGATTATACTATCCATTAAAGCATTACCCGACAGTCCGGATAACGCAGGAAGACCGGCACGGATTCGTATTTGATTAAGGTCTGCATGAGCGCCATTCAGATCACCCAGCCTGAATCGGGCTTCTGCTCGCAACAGGAACAATTCTGATATTCGGAATACCATGCTGTACTCTGTAATGGTGGAAGCATTTTGACGGACTTTATACTTGAATGGATAATAATATGTTTTGCTGGAAACCGTAATGCTTTTAACCCATTGTTGCCGACGTTTATCTGTGACTACAAATGATTTCACCAGGTTGGTATCCAATGCAACTACGTTCGGTGTGGTAGTTAGTATGAGTTGGGCTCCGGGATAACTGTTATAGCCGGGAACAACACTCTGAAGCTGCCATATTGCTTCATTGCTGTTCTTTAAAAAAACATTGTCAAGGTTAGTTAGCAACTGGTAATTTCCATTTAGTACGGCACTGGCACTCGCTTCTGCTTTATCCCATTGGCCGGTAAGTAAATATAACCGGGCCAGTAATGCCTGAGCAGTATGTTTATTAGGCCGGACCTTTTCAGTAGTAGGCAAATTTCCTGCATCAAGGTAACTGGTGGATAACAGGGAAACTGCAGCAATTAAATCTTGTTCGATAAAATTCAAAACTTCTGAAGCCGGGCTGCGGGATAACTGAGAATTGATCCGATAGTCCGTGTTCCTTACAATTGGTATATCACCAAACAGAGAAGTTAGATAATAATGACAAAAAGCCCGCACAAATCTTGACTCACCCAGGAGTTGCTGCTTTACAGTTTCACTAATAGTAGCAGAGTTGGTAACACCTTCTATGACAGCATTAGCCTGGTAGATATACTTATAATAGTTTGTCCATAAATTTAGTACGATTGAGTTTTCACTGGTCAGGTTATTGGTGGCCAGGTCAATACTGAATGTGCCGGTGGAATAATTCGTGAACTCATCAGCTGAAAGTCCGGGATAAATAATTTGTTGATAAACAAGCCCATCTCCTTCCATGCGGGCATAAATTGCCAATTGAGCGGCTATAGCCGTTTGATCCTTGGCAAAAACCGTTTCTGATACAAGTTGTGTAGTCGGTGGATTAATAGCAACAAATTTTTTACACGATACTAATGATATGAGTGCTGCGATAATTAACAATAATAATCTCATATTAATTTATTTAAAGGTGATTTGAAAGCCCCCTGTAACCAGACGGATGGGTGGCATCAGTAATGTCAGTGTTTCCGGGTCTAATCCTTTATACCGGGTAATCGTAAACAGATTATTGGCCTTTAGAAACACATTCAATTCCTGTAATACTTTGGGCTGTTTATTTGGTCTGAAAACATTAAAACTGATCACAGCGTTTTTAAGTCGTAAAAATGATGCATTACTATAGGCTGCATCACTTTGCCGGTAATTAGTAAAAGCTATATTTGATCCTCCTGTTGTATTGGCGAATCGCTGCACATCAGTAATGTCACCCGGTTTTTGCCACCTGTTAAGTACCGCAACGGGTTGATTCATTAATAGGCCGGGACGTAAAAAAGCAGTTAGGTAGTTCGCTGCATTGGGGACCGAGGCAAACTGGCATAGAATACTAAATTCCCATCGGCCGGTACTGATGGTATGTTGCATTCCGCCAAAATAGCGTTGACCTGTAAAAACAATGTGCTGCAGGTCACCCGAAGTAGATATAAGTCCATCGCGGTTAAAATCTTCAAACTGGTGATTGCCTGTTGTTGGGTTTACCCCCAGCCATTTAAATCGTTTTGCGATGGTAAGCGGCTCGCCAATAACATACCGATTGGCGTAACTGGAAGAGGATAGATTTTCAAACGAGATAAGTTTATTGCGTGGAAAAGTGATATTAAGAGAACTATTCCAAATGACCCGCTTTGTTTGCAGGATCTTTGCCTGAAATTCCAGTTCAAGTCCTGTATTCCGGATGACAGCCGGTATGTTTTTTACGATGGCAGAAAAACCTGTTGTACCCGGAAGCGGATAGTTGACGAGTTGATTAGTTGTGGTATTGTGATAATAGTTGAGGGTGAATAATAAACGATTATTGAGGAAACCCAACTCCAGCGAGCCCTCCAGTTTTCTGACTTTCTCCCAGCCAAAAACCGGGTTATAAAGTTGTTCGGGATAGAAAACAGTGGAATTAAGATAAGAACTGGTATAAGTCGTATAGAGGTTCAGATACCTGTAGTCTCCGATCTGATCATTACCAGTAATACCGGCGCTTCCCTTTAGTTTTCCGAAACTTAGAAGCTTTTGCTTTTTGAATAGCCTTTCGTTAGTAAACACCCAGCCGGCACCTAGAGAACCAAAAGTTGAAAACCTGTTTTCATCTCCATATCGGCTCGAACCGTCCCTGCGAAGGGTAAATGTGAAAAGATATTTACGTTTGAGGTCAAGTTTCAGTCTGCCAAATAATCCAATATAGCGGTACTCTATATCTCCCTCTGAAAGGACACTCACTTGAGATGCAGCCCGTAAGCTATTGAGTAAAGCATCACTATTGTAGCCCGTTCCTCTTTGATATAAAAAATACTGCGAACTTTTTTGGAAGGTAGCTCCTGCCAAAGCGGAAAATTCACTCTCGCTGAACTTTTTGATATATTCAATTTGAGGTTCCCCGATCAGTGTGCTGATACGCTTATTCCCAAACTGCGCTGTTGAGACCGGGTTTGAAGCAGGATTGAATGCCGTTTTAGGAGTAGCCGAATGATCATTATTATCCAGCCGGTTATATCCTCCGTTAAATTTCAACAAAAGCCCCTGTTTTAATTTATACGAAGCTGCTATATTGGAGATAAGGTTTGTGGTTTTTGTTGTAAACAAGGCTTCAGTACGGCTTAGAGGGTTTGTCCAGGTACCGTTCTCCCAATTCAGAGACCCATCATTATTATAAAGTTTGGGAGAATTAGGAGCCAGTGTAATGGCACTGACCAGGTCCTGTTGTGGTAAAGTGTTTTTATAGTCTGCATAGGTTGCAGAAATAGACAACTGAAAACGTTTATCTGCTGACAGGTGTGATACATTCAGGTTTGATGTCTTTCGGTCGTCTCCGAAATCACCCGGAAAAACAGTTGTTTCTTTATGATATCCCAAACCAAACACAAACTGTGTTTGTTCTGATCCACCGCTTACATTCACCTTCGCATCAGTGGAGAGCATTGTGTTACCTAATAATACGGACTGCCAGTTCGTTTGCCTGGTTGTATCCCATACTACCAGATCCGGAGCATTGGCTGCAGTTGGATTAGCACCGTCATTTGCAAAAGCCTCCCTTCGCATGATCAGGTAGTCCCTTGTATTCAGTAACTCCATTTGCCTTGTAATCTTTCCAAATCCGTGATAGAAATTCGCAGAAACTGAAGTTTTACCAGCCTTACCTTTTATCGTGCTAATTAAAATGACTCCGTTGGCACCTCTCGATCCATAAATGGCTGTCGCATCAGCATCTTTCAACACTTCAATGCTCTCGATATCAGAAGGATTTAAAGTGTTCAGGGGACTGGAAGAGGTTCCTGCACCACCGCCAATGACACCATTAAGAGCCTGTGATGGATACGGTATCCCATCTATTACTATCAGGGGATCGGTGCCATTGGCAATACTATTGATTCCTCTTAATTGAAGATTAATGCTGGCACCAGGTGCACCCGAAACCGTAGTTACTTGTAACCCTGAAATTCTGCCAGCCAAAACTGATAAGATGTTTTGGACAGGCTGTTTATTGATTTCGCTTTTCTTGACACTGCTCACAGTACCGGTGGAAGAACGCTTATTTGACTTACCATAAGCGATAACAAATGTTTCATCTAAAACATTAATCCGCTGTTCCACAACTATTAACTGGTAATTATTCCCGCTGGCGTCGATCTCCTGCGGAATGATTTCACCGCCAGTGATAAGTAGAGTCGCCTTCAAGGGCACATTTAAAAGAACGAATTCCCCATACGCATCTGTCGCAATAGCCATTCCGGTTTGCTTAATGGCAATGGTAATCCCGGCAAGGGGTTCGTTTTGCATGTCTACCACTTTCCCACGCAACTCTCTTGTAAGCGGGGTTGGTTTTTCAATAATCTTTTTCTTGACAATAATATGTTTTCCTTCTATGCTATAGCCAAGCGGCTGCTGGAAAAAGCATAAACGGAGAATAGAATCAAGAGGTGCATTGTTAACAGAAAAACTAACCGGGCTGCCCAGGGCCAGTACTTCCTCGGAGTACAGGAACCGGTAATCACTCCGCTGTTCAATTTGAGCAAAAACCCTGGCGAGAGAAGCCCGTTGAAAAGAAAACGTAAACGTTTGTGCCAGTCCGTTCAGGGATACAAAAAGGACAACTAATAATAGCACTTTGGGCAAGAATCGGTGTCTCCATTTTGGGGTTAAAAGCATAGCTTTGGGTTGCCTGCCTCACCGGCAGGTAGGTTTGGGTTAATCAATAATCGTTTCCGCGATATAGTTGGGGTAACCCAGACACACCGGGAAGTGTTAGCGCACAACCCGGTTTTTTATTGGATTACCTTACTGAGTGACAATGATCGTATCACCTTCAATTTTAAAATGCACCTGACCTGTTGCTTCCAGTAATTTCAGCAATTGGGAAATTGGCACATTCCGGTCAATGGTTCCGGTAAAGTGATCAGTTATCTTATCCTGATAAACAATCTTTGCATCATACCATCGTTCCGCCATCCGCATCACTTCTTCAATGGTCGTATTCTTCAGTTTAAATTGGTTCTTTGTCCAGGCAACTACAGGGGAAATGTCAACTGTCCGGATATCCCATTCACCCTGTCGCAGGATGATTTGTTGCCCCGGCAATAATTGTTCGTTTCGTCGGGAAGCACTGACATTTACTTTTCCCTCTGTCAGGGTAACCCTTAATCCATCTTCATCAGGATAAGCATTAATATTAAACGCTGTTCCAAGTGCAGTAATATCAACTCCATTTACTGAAACAATAAAGGGATGAGCAGCGTCCTTTGCCACCTCAAAATAGGTTTCGCCGGTTACCGTGACCCGCCGTTCGCTTCCAGTGAACCGGGAAGGATAACGTATGGAGGAACTTGAATTGATCCATGCTTTACTGCCATCGGGTAACAGCAGTTCGTAAAATCCTTTTCGGGGGATACTGATCTCATGTATTTCAGGTTCTGCAACTGTATTGCTGTAAACCACCATCCCATTTACAATCCGCACTTCGCTGTTGATGATGGTATCCCGCAGATTGGTCAGGTGTATTTTATTACCATTGGCGAGGGTTAGTGTGGCGGATGCTTTTCCGGGTAATATATCTGCTGCGGCAGGAGGGTTTGATACAACAGGTTGCTGCTGATCCCGGAAACCGAAATAATAAATACCTGCACCCAATAATAATACCACGCAGGCAGCTGCGGCATACTTCCAGAAGGGTATCACTTTCGGAGGTTTGGAAAATTGTAATCGTTGCTTGACCTCCTGCAGGTTTCGTTCTGTTTCCAGTTCAGCATACCATTTTAAAAAACCATCAACCGTGTCTTCGTTTGTCAGATCTTCAAAAATCTGAACATTAAAATCGTTTTGCTGCATCCATAGATCCAATTCTTCTTCTTCTTCCTCAGAAATATTTTCCTGGATAAAGTGACTGATCAAATAAGCCACCCGGAAATTATTTTCAAGTTCCGTCTGGTATGGTACTGGAGCTTTCATACAATAAATTTATTAATTAGGCGCCTTAAGTATATGATCCGGAAAGGAGAAAAAGCCGGACATACGAATCCCGCTTTTTTTTCTGACAATTAATTAATCAAAGTGAAATTTTAGTTTTCCTAAGTGCCATAATAGCCCGGAGGCGCTGCCGGATCACCGTATCGGGCTCAATCTGGAGTTGCTGGGCGATTTCCCGGTTGGACTTGCCCTCTAAATAATAAAGCCGGATAATCTGCTGCAGAGCCGGTGAAAGGGTTTCAATAAACTGGTACAGTTCCCGTGCCGTTTCAGCCGCAATAACAGTTTCTTCCATACTGGGTTCGGCTTTATCCGGCTCATTGAACTCAGCTTGTCTTTTTTGTTTTTCCAGCTGTTTCAGGCACTGGTTGCGTACAGAACTGTACAGGTAGCTTTTAATAGCCTTGATATGACTTAACCGGTCACGGCGCTGCCACAGCAGTACAAAACAATCCTGGACAATATCCTCAGCGGTAGTGGGGTTGGAGAGAATACGGTTGGCAAAATAGGTCAGCGAAGGGAAGAATTCACGAAACAGGCAGTCAAATGCGGTCTCCTCTCCCTGCCGGAAGGAGTTAGCAAATAAAGGGTCCTGTGTTCCGTTTAGCCGAAGCAATATAGCAATGCAATGTTGACATTTCGGGGGAGTCTTTTAGTGGAGCTAAATGAATAAAAAATGACGTGGAACTCCACAAATCGGCTTGGAGGCCCTCACGAGGCCCTTGGACACAATAAGGGAGCCCACGCCGAAACGTGAGCTCTTGCTTATCATCTCGTGTCCAATTGAAAATTCGTGAGGTTTCCAAGACGAGACTCAAAGCGAAAGCTTCGAATTAAATCAGAAGATTCGCAAAATTAGATTACTAGCCCAAAAATAGGAAAAAGGTTACAAATAGTACATTTATGAATTACTTTTATCTATTTTAGAACTAATATAGTTCTATTTTAATCAATTACTTATCACATTTTGTCAAGTCGTGTTACATTTCAGAAAATGTAACTAAATCTTGACAGATCAACGATATAAAGCAATAAAATCACTGATTAATTCAAAAAGTATAACCACTTTAAGTGAGGTATTTACAATAGTTCCTTTTTCAATAGTAAGGCAGGACATGAAGATAAATTACAACACTTTGAGACGTCGTGTTTATAGTGGACATACTTTGACAGTTAAAGATATTGTAGCATTAGCTTCCTTGTTCGAAGTTGACCCTGCAGATATTTTGAAATTAGCTATAAATGAAACAGCTAGTAAATCAAAAACAAAGAAAAGCCGATAGGTTTATACAAGTACCTGCAAGGTAAAGAGCTAATTGTACTTCTAATCATTCTTACTTTTGTATAATGAACAAGATCAGGATAAAAAACTTTGGCCCCATCCGGGAAGGATACCTGGAGGATGAAGGTTGGATGGATGTAAAGAAAGTGACCTTATTTATCGGTAACCAAGGTAGCGGTAAAAGTGTAGTGGCAAAACTGATTTCAACTTTTTGCTGGATAGAAAAAGCATTAACCAGGGGAGATTACGATAAAAGGTATTTTGAGAGAAAGAATAAACTAAAAAATCAATACCTCACCTATCATCGCCTGGAAAACTATTTTCCCAAACCAGATAACACATTAATTGACTACAGGGGCGAATCGTATAACATGCTTTATGAAAATGGCAACCTGACTATAACGGATGCCAATAACGGAAGTTATTCGCTTCCGCAAATCATGTATGTACCGGCTGACAGGAATTTTATGGCCAATGTTCGGAC
>CAYUCU010000081.1:0-16895 GCA_964443345.1 uncultured Chitinophaga sp. | reverse complement strand
TCGAACCCACGACCCTCAGAACCACAATCTGATGCTCTAACCAACTGAGCTATGGCTACCGTTTTGCGAACGGCAAAAATATAGAAAATCACTGCTTGTTCCAAAAGCAGATTTTGAATGCGGGCCTTCTTTTACGTTCTTTGCACTCCTTTTTAAAAGTATATGAATTACTGGCTCCTGCTCATACCTATCATTTCTGCATTTATCGGCTGGGTTACCAATTGGGTAGCCATCAAAATGCTGTTTCACCCCCGGGAACCAAAAAAAATTCTGGGTATCACGTTCCATGGTATTTTTCCAAAACGACAGCAGCAGTTTGCTGAAAAACTGGGAAAGCTGGTAAGCGCCGAATTTTTGTCTTTTGATGATATTGAACAAAAGATCAGCAGCCCGGAAAACCTGAAGAAGATCATGCCCATGATCGAAGATCATATTGATGACTTTTTAAGAACCCGGCTCAGTACTGAAATGCCGGTAATCAGCATGTTTATTGGTGATAAGACCATTACAAAGCTGAAAGGGTCTTTTATGAATGAGATTGAACTGCTCTTTCCCCAGGTAATGAAACAATATGCCGCTAACCTGAAGAGTGAACTGGACCTCGAACAAATTGTTATTAACAAGGTCTCCGGGTTTTCTACTGATAAACTGGAAGAGGTACTATACCAGATCATGTCAAAAGAATTCCGGTTTGTGGAGATCATTGGTGCGGTAATTGGTTTTATCATAGGGGCCGTTCAGGTACTGATAACAATCCTGACCACCCGGTAATGCCAGTAAGTGTTTCGGGCAACACCGTTTCCTTTTACGCTGAAATCAGGCCGTTCATCAAGTTGTCACAAAAATGTCAGCAAGTTGATTCCCCTCTTGCCGTCTAACATACAAATCTGTAAAATGAGAAAATTTAGTGCGTTTTTTGCTTCAGTATTAATAAGTTATACCCTTTTGGCCCAGGTACCAGCAGGTGGTGCCCGGCCAGGCGCCGGAGGCCGGCAGATACCCAATGGTAGTTTTTATGGAAAACTGGTTGAAGCCAAAAGCTCGAAACCTATTGAATTTGCCTCTGTTCAATTACTGCAAAACAGGTTTGATTCTGCAACAAAAAAAAGAAAAGAAGTAGTGGTGGCCGGTATGCTTACTAAGGCCAATGGTGAGTTTTTGATGGAGAATATACCGGTGATGGGACAATACAAGCTTCGGGTATCAATTATCGGCTTCAAGCCCTATGAACAACCTGTTTCCTTTGATCTGAAAATGGGCGGTGCTAATAATGGAGATGTGTCATCTATGATGGGCGCCCTTGATAAAGACCTTGGTAATATCAAAATAGATATTGAAGAAAAAACGCTGGAAAATGTAACGGTGACTTCCTCTAATCCCGGCTTGAGATTGGGTATTGACCGTAAAGTTTTTAATGTAGATAAGAATATCGTTTCAGCAGGAGGCACAGCAGTTGACGTTATGAAAAATGTTCCTTCCGTAAGTGTTGACCTGGATGGAAACGTAACAATGAGAAATAACACTCCACAGGTATTTGTGGACGGACGTCCCACCACATTAAGCCTGGACCAGATACCTGCTGATGCCATTGAAAGCGTGGAGATCATCACCAACCCTTCTGCAAAATTTGATGCCTCAGGAGGCACATCTGGGATCATCAATGTGGTATTGAAAAAGAATAAAAAAGTAGGCTACAACGGGAGTATCCGTACCAATATTGACACCCGTGGTCGGATAGGCCTGGGTGGTGATATTAATGTTCGCCAGGAAAAGATCAATTTCTTTTTAAGCGGAAATTTCAACCAGCGTAAATCCATAAGTACCGGAACTACAGACCGCACTACTTATGGAAACCCTAACAGTCAACTTTACCAGACAGATAAAAGCGTAATGATGGGTGGTTTCGGTTTTGGCCGTGCCGGGTTTGATTATTTTATCAATAACCGTAACACGATCTCTGTTTCCGGTACTATGGCAAGAGGGGACTTTAAACCCGGTACGACAAGTAACATGGAAACAGATATACTGGGAACACCTGTTATTTCTTCTTTGGCTGAAAGGATATCCAATTCAAAAAATAAATTTCAAAACAGCGGAACGATGATCGGTTATAAAAGGAATTTTCCTAAAGCCGGCCATGAACTTACTGCAGACATTACCTATAACGCCAGCAAGAGCAACAGTTCTAACCTGGTAAGAACAGATTCATTGGATTATTCCACCAAAAATGTAGTAAAAACAACCTCTCAAAGACAGGATGGAAAAGGCACCAATGAGAACTTTGTATTTCAGACAGATTATGTGAATCCCATTAATGATAAATCCAAATTTGAATTAGGCGCACGGGTCAGCATCCGGAAAGTGGATAATAAAAACGATTTCTATTTTATCTCGCCATCTGGCACTGATATTTACAATCCCCTCTCTTCTGTAAACTATAACAGTACCGATAAAGTGTATGCTGCATACACCACCTATACCAACCAGTTAAAAAGTTTTGGTTACCAACTGGGCCTCAGAGTTGAAAGTTCAGAGTATGAAGGAAGATTGCCGGACAAGGCGCAGGTATTCAATATCAAATTCCCTGTCAGTTTGTTCCCCAGCGTATTCCTGAGCAACAAAATGAAAAATGAGCAGGAACTGCAGTTGAATTATACCCGGAAGATCAACCGGCCCAATTTCTTCCAGTTGTATCCTTATACAGATTTTTCCGATTCACTGAATATCAGTCGTGGTAACCCCGCTCTGAAACCAGAGTTTACCAATTCTGTTGAACTATCTTACCAAAAGACATTTAAAAAGAATAAAGACAGTTTCCTCGCCAGCATTTATTACAAGAATACCAATGACCTCATTACCCGGTTCCAGGTACAGGAAACCGTACCAGACACCATTCTTATAAACACTTATATCAATGCAGCATCAAGTTATGTAACCGGACTGGAGCTTACAGTAAAAACAAAAATGACCAGGTGGTGGGATATGACCACCAATATGAACCTGTTTACATCAAAGATCAATACAGGTATTGCCGGTCAGCCTGAGCAGGATCAGTTTGCAAGCTGGTTTGGAAAGTTGAATAACACTTTCAAACTGTTCAAAAATTTTACCATGCAATTATCCGGTGAATATCAATCCAAAACTATTTTACCTCCCGGAGGTAGCGGCGGAAGCAGCGGTGGCCGGGGTGGTGGTATGTTTGGTGGTGGTGGTGGCGGTGGAATGTTTGGGCAGGCCACTTCTTCGCAGGGCTTTGTCAGGGCCAACTATTTTGTGGATGCCGGGTTCCGCTACGAATTTTTAAAGAACAAGCAGGCCTCTTTATCACTTAATATAAATGACATCCTCAGAACCAGGCGTTCCAATGTTCATTCCGAATCGCTTTATTTTACCCAGGATGTTTTCCGTCGCAGGGATCCGCAGGTGCTGCGTCTTAACTTCAACTGGCGTTTTGGAAAATTTGATGCCAACTTATTCAAACGTAAAAACAATAAGAATACCGGTGATGGCGGAATGGATGGCATGAACATGGGCCAGTAATCACTTAAAAAGTTTAATAGTTAAAAAGACTAAGGTTTTGCATATTTGCAGAACCTTTTTCTTTCTGTCTATTTAAAGTCTTTTGAAGAAAATTTATTTTACCGTCACCAACGATCTAACGTACGACCAGCGAATGCACCGTATTTGCACTTCGCTGGCTGCAAATGGTTATGCAGTTACGCTTGTTGGAAGAAAATTAGCTTCTTCTCCCCCACTGACACCGGAAAAGTTTTCACAAAAAAGGATCCGCTGCTGGTTCAATAAGGGGAAGTGGTTTTATGCAGAATATAACGTCCGGCTGTTCATCTATTTATTGTTTAAAAGAATGGATGCCATATGTGCGATCGATCTTGATACCATTCTGCCTTGTTTAAAAATTTCCCGGTGGAAAAAGATCCCCCGTATTTATGATGCGCATGAGCTCTTTACAGAACTAAAAGAAGTGGTGACACGGCCCCGCATAAAAAAAATATGGGATAAGATAGAAAGGAAAGCAGTGCCCGCTTTTAAATGGGGCTATACTGTAAGCGAAAGCATAGCCGCTGAGTTCAACAAACGATATGGTGTAACCTACCAAACGATCCGCAATACCCCTAAGCTGGAAGAACTGGAAACTGTTCCGGCCACAGAACAATTTATCCTCTACCAGGGAGCAGTCAATGAGGCAAGAGGATTTGAATACCTGGTACCGGCGATGCAATGGGTAAAGACCAAACTGGTCATTTGCGGAGATGGGAATTTCATGCTTCGGCTGAAACAACTGATCCGGGACCATCAGCTCGAAAACAAGATTGAGTTAAAAGGCATGCTGCCGCCGGATAAACTATGGACAATTTCCCGGCAGGCATATATTGGAATGGCTGTGGCAGAAAATGAAGGGCTGAATCAATACCTGGCATTACCTAATAAATTCTTTGATTATATCCATGCAGGTTTACCCCAAATAACGATGAATTTCCCTGAGTACCGTAAAATAAATGCACAATATGAAGTAGCGGTACTGATAGATGACCTTGACCCCAAAAGAATAGCCACAGCTATAAACAATTTGCTGGAGGATGTTGTTCTACATCAGAGACTTAAAGAAAACTGTCTGAAGGCCAGACTTGAATTGAACTGGCAAAAGGAAGAAAAAAAATTACTCTCTTATTATCAATCAGTATTTGCCAGTTGAACCGTCATTTACATATCGTGTGCCTGGATGTGCCCTGGCCGGCAGATTATGGCGGCGCTATAGATATGATGAACCGAATAATGATGCTGAAGAAAATGGGGATTCTGATACATCTTCACTATTTCAGTTATAATGAAAGAGGCACCCCGAATGAGCTGAACCAGTTTTGTGAAAGCATTCATGTATATGAAAGAAAGACCTGGAGAAAAGGTTTTTCCGCGACACTCCCTTACATTATATCCTCCCGTATCAATGATGAGTTAATAATCAATCTTCAAAAAGACGGGTATCCCGTACTTCTTGAAGGACTCCATTGCACCGGCATATTATCTCAACTTGACCTCTCCGGAAGAAAGGTAGTAGTGCGAATGCACAATGAAGAAAGTACTTATTATAAAGAACTGGCACGGTCAGAGTCATCCTTAGTTAAAAAAATATTCTTTTTACGGGAAAGCCTTCTTATAAAAAGATATAAGCTGAAACTTCCTGATGCCTGCACCTATGTATGCGTATCGCAGGAAGATATCCATTATTTGAAGACCGAGTGCGAACTGCATCACCTCCAATTCCTTCCCACTTTTCCGGCATGGCAACAAGTGACCGGGGAGGAAGGCATGGGAAACCTTTGCCTGTATCATGGCAATTTGTCGGTACCTGAAAATGAGAAAGCAGCGCTATGGTTGCTGGAAAAAGTTTTCAGCAAGATCAGAAAACCGTTTGTGATAGCCGGGAAAAAACCTTCGAGGCGATTGCAAAAAATGGCGCACCTATGCCAGCACACCTGCCTGGTGGCCGATCCTTCCGAAACCGAATTGAACGACCTGGTACGAAAGGCTCATATCAATGTACTGCCCTGTTTCAATAAAAATATTACGGGCATCCGGTTAAAATTACTACATGCCTTATTTGAAGGCCGGCATTGCCTGGTAAATGAGCCTATGGTAAAAGGAACGGGGCTTGAAGGGGCCTGTCACACAGCCACTACAGCCAATGCATTTGCATCTGTTATAGCTCAGTTGTATCATCAGCCATTTACCAGTGAAGAGATCTTCCTGCGCACAAAATTACTGGGAGATACGTATGATAATGAGAAGAATACCCGGCAGCTTATTCAATACTTATGGTAGCATTATCAATCACCCGGCCTCTTTCTGTACGAATCATCCGGGCAGGAAATTTCTGCACTACAATATAATCATGTGAAGCCATCACAACTGCCGTATTATAGTCTTTGGATATCTGGAATAACAGCGTCATTATCTCATCCGATGTTTCCGGGTCCAGGTTGCCGGTAGGCTCATCAGCCAGTATCAATTTAGGGGAATTCAATAAAGCACGGGCAATGTCGATACGCTGCTGCTCGCCACCACTTAGTTCAAATGGCATTTTAAATCCTTTTGATTTTAAGCCTACCTTATCCAGCACATCATTGATCTTTTCATTCATCAGCTTTTCATCAGTCCAGCCGGTGGCACGGAGTACAAATTTCAGGTTATCGTTCACATTCCGGTCGGTAAGCAATTGAAAATCCTGGAAGACGACACCCAGGTTGCGGCGCAGGTAAGGTACTTTTTTCCAATCAAGACCCCGGAGGTTAAATCCAGCCACCATTCCATCTCCTTCTTTCAGTTCCAGTTCCCCGTATAAGGTTTTTAACAAGCTGGACTTACCCGTACCCGTTTTACCAACCAGGTACACAAACTCACCCTTATTTACAGTAAGGTTCACATCCTGCAATATCAAGTTGCTACCCTGGTAAATATTAATATTTCTCAGCTCAATAATGGGTTCTGACATTTTTAACGGGTTTATTGCAAAATAAAGAAAGATGCACCGGATAAAGCCATTTTTTTTTATTTATTTCAGCGAAGGAAATGAATCTTCACTTGCTATTTCGATTTCGTATGAAGTGGAAAGAGATGAGTTTACTTAATACATTAATTCAACACCGGAGATTGTCTTAATCAGCAATTCCTTTTTATCGCTTGCCACTACCCTTCCTATTACTTGTGCTTCCACCCCAAAACTTTTAGAAACATTCATGATCGCAGCAGCATCTTTTTCGTCGGCATATATTTCCAGCCGGGTACCCATGTTGAATACCTGGTACATTTCCCGGTCATCAGATTTACTCGCTTCCTGTATCAGTCTAAAAATAACGGGTGGCTCAAAAAGAGCATCCTTTATGATCCGGACATTGTCAGGCACATACTTCAGGCATTTGGTTTGGCCACCCCCGCTGCAATGTATCAATCCGTGTATGGAATCAAAATGATTTTCCAATAAAGCCTTCATCACTGGTGCAAATGTACGGGTGGGGCTTAGCAGCAACTGACCGATAGTTGTTGTTAACTGGCCATATTTAATTTCATCTGTCATACGATGCGGACCAATATATACAACTGATTCGTCTAATGACGTGTCGTATGATTCCGGGAACCGGGCGCCGTAGGTTTTGTGGAGCACATCATGACGGGCACTGGTAAGTCCGTTACTGGCTAACCCGCTGTTATAAGAAGTTTCATAACTGGCCTGGCCAAAACCTGCCAGCCCTACGATCACATCACCCGCTTTTATTTTTTCATTGGTAACCAGTTTTGTTTTAGGCCATCTTGCAGACATGGTACCATTTACTGCCATCGTTCTTACCACATCACCCACATCGGCTGTTTCTCCTCCCATAAAATGAATGTGAATGCCAAAACTTTTCATTGAATCAAAAAACTCCTGTGTGCCATTGATAACGGCTTCCAGCACTTCAGATGGAATTACATTCTTATTACGGTCTATGGTAGATGAAAAAAGAAGGTTATCATAAATGCCCACGCAAAGCAGGTCATCCAGGTTCATTACAATGGCATCCTGCGCTATTCCTTTCCATACAGACACATCACCGGTTTCTTTCCAGTACAGGTAGGCCAGTATGCTTTTGGTTCCGGCGCCATCGGCATGCATCACATTCACCCAATCATTGTCGCCACACAGCACATCCGGGTATATTTTGCAAAAAGCATTTGCATAAAGCCCTTTATCCAGGTTTTTGGTAGCAGCATGTACTTCTTCTTTCTGGGCAGAAACCCCACGTTTTGAATAAAGCGACATTCGGAATCGGGAAATTTAGAAATTGGAAAATGGTGAAATCGATGCAAACTTAACTATTCTTAGGCAAAGCCACCGACTCCCGGCACACACCTACTACTCACCACTAATATTTATCTTCGCAGCTCTTTATGAAAGTACATTACGATATCGACCAGCTACCGGCCTTCAAAAATGCCGTTATTACTATTGGAACATTTGACGGAGTGCATATGGGGCATCGCCAGATCATTGACAAATTGAAGACCGAAGCAAGCGCCAATGACGGGGAATCCGTTATCATCACCTTTCACCCGCATCCCCGCAAAGTGGTCTCATCTGCCATACTGGGCATACGGCTGATCAATACCCTTTCAGAAAAGATCGAACTGCTTACACAAATGGGTATTGATCACCTGGTAGTAGTGCCGTTTACAGAAGCATTTGCCAATCAGCCGGCAGAAGAGTACATCGAGAATTTCCTGGTTGAAAAATTTCATCCGCATACCATTATTATCGGCTACGATCACCGGTTTGGAAGGGAGCGGCTGGGTGACTACCGGTTGCTGGAGAAAAAAGCAGCTTCCTTTAATTATATCCTGAAAGAGATACCCAAACATATACTGGCAGACATTTCAATCAGCTCTACCAATATCAGGGAAGCGATACTGCATAACGATATTGAGACCGCTAATAAACTCCTTGGCTACGATTTTTTCTTTTCCGGCAATGTGGTGCATGGTGATAAACTGGGCAGAGAACTGGGTTATCCTACTGCTAATCTGAAAGTGACTGACGAAGAAAAGATCACCCCCGGAAACGGGATATACGCCGTATATGCTGAGACACCTGCTAATGGACAACAGGGATCAACCACCCGTTACAAAGGAATGATGAGCATCGGTTTCCGGCCAACGGTTGATGGAAAGACAAGAGTAATAGAAGTTAATATTTTTGATTTCAGCAGCGAAATATATGATCAGCCGCTGAAAGTGTATGTAAAAAAATACCTGCGGGAAGAAATCAAATTTGACGGGTTGGAGGCACTTGTAAAACAGATTGACCAGGATAAGATAGACAGTTTGAAAGTACTTTAAAAAACAGCTTCCTGCCAGCTTACATAAGTATTTTCACCACCATTTCTTTTAATAAAGAGGCGTCATCCGTATTGGTGCTGCCCACTCCCACACTCTTCAGGTTGTATTGATGCAGCAAGAGCATGATCTTTTCCACACCCGGATAGGTATAAAGTTTTGCCGCCTGCATATAGTCTTTAATAAAATAAGGGTTCACGCCTATGGCAGCCGCTACTGTTTTTTCATCACTGGCACCAGCCCCGAAAACCATGAATACTTTGCTGAAAAAACTGTACAGGGATGGCAATACCAATTGTATTGGTGCCGCTTTGGGATTGGCTTCAAAGTACTGGATGATGCGGATGCTGCGGGCCAGGTCTTTCGCTGCCAGGGCCGATTGCAGTTCAAAAACATTATAATCCTTGCTAACACCAATATACTGTTCTATATCATCTTCGGTAATACTGGTTCTTTTCCCCAAATTGACAGAAAGTTTATCAATTTCATTTTCGATACGGGTAAGATCATTACCAATATGATCTACCAGCAAAGCCAACCCCTTGGGAGTAATGGTGCGGCCTTTCGATTGCACCAGTGTTTGTGTCCATTCCGGCAACTCCCGGTCGTACATTTTTTTTGTAGTAAGAAGCACCCCCTTATCCTTGACCAGTTTGGTGAATTTTTTTCGGGCATCCAGCTTCTTTTCTTTGTAAGAAACCACAAACACGGTGGAACCCAGCGGGTTTTCAATATAAGCCTCCAGTTTTTCCACATCCCGCATTTGCTGTGCCTCTTTCAGCAGTACCACCTGCCTTTCTGCAAACATGGGATAACGGCGGCATGCATTCACTACGTCTGCCCAATTGGCATCTTTTCCATAAAAAACAGATAGATTGAATGAGGATTCGCTTTCATTTAAAATATGGTGTTCCGCGTAGTCAATCGCCTTATCGATAAAAAAATCCTCTTCCCCCTCCAGCCAGTAGACCGGTTTGAAAATTCCTTTTTTCCAATCGGAGATTATCTTTTCCACACTCATAAGGCGCTAAGATACAGGCTTTCATGTTGCAAAAAGCAGCAAGAAATCCACCCGTTGTTAAGGACTTAAACCCATTCTGGCACGGTTTTCGAAATTTTGTGACCCGAAAGGGATTTTTAACAACATTGAGACATGACGGGTGCAACCTTCATTTTACCTTGCGGCAGTTTTAAATTCCCAAATTGATTTATTATCTTAACGTCAAATTCAAATCCTCTTTGTATGACAAACACTAATTATCCATCAGCAACAACACCCACACAAACTCCTCCGGCTAAAAACAGAAGTAATAAGAATTTGCTTATTGGCCTTCTGGCTGCCGGCCTTTTAGGAACCTGGGGCTATTTATTGTGGGACAAGAACAAGTCTGGCGAAAAAATCTCTGACCAGCAAACTCAAATCACCTCCCTTACCACTGAAAAAACAGATCTCCAAAGAGATTTTGATAATGCGCTGGCAAGGCTGGATTCTGTAACAGGCGCCAACAACACACTGAGTGGCGAAAAAGCTGATTTACAGGCCAAGTATAGCAAAGACATTGAAGCTAAAAAGGCGGAGATCCGTAACATTCTGAACAAAAAGAATGCATCGGATGCAGAGCTTAAAAGAGCTAAAACAATGATTGCCGAACTGAATGACAAGATCACTACGCTGGAAGCAGACGTAGCAAGGCTCACCGGTGAAAACCAGGAACTTACGGCTACTAACACCACATTAAAGCTGGAAAAGGCTGACCTGGAGACCAACCTGGCCACTACTCAAACTGAGAAAGAAGGCCTGGAAAAAACTGTTGATGTGGCTTCTACTTTCAGCGCTTCCAACATACAGGTAGTACCTATTGATGAAAAGAAAAGTGGTAAAGAAAAAAGCACTACAAAGGCTAAGAGAGTGGACAAACTGGTTGTTTCCTTTGATGTGGAAAACCGTATTGCCAAATCAGGCCCTGCGGATATGTACCTGATCGTTACTGCACCTGATGGAAAAGTGATTTCTGATGGAGCCAGTGTACTCAATACCCGGGTTGATGGTGACAAGAATTTTACCGCTAAAATCCCGGTGAATTATGAGCAAGGTACCCGTAAGTCGGTTCAGTTTCCAATACAACAAAATGATTTCACAACCGGCAATTATAAAATTGAAATTTATCATAATGGCTTCAAGATCGGTGAAGGTGTAAGAAGCCTTAAAAAAGGTGGAATATTCGGTTAAAAGCAGTTAACTCCTGCAACAAAAGCCGTCTTGTCTCTGACAAGACGGTTTTTTTATGTTCTGCCGGCAACCGAAAATGAGTTAACATTTCATTTGCCGGATTTTGGCATACTGGCATCTGCTTTGAAATAGTAAGGATACCAGGTATTAAAAACAATCAGTACCGCAAGACGCCTGGTAATTGCAGTACCGCTATTAAAACTTAATGACATGAAAAAGATCTTTACACTCACACTCGGTGTTTTATTTGCCGTCGCACTGATGGCAGCCGACCGAAGACCTGTTGTAACAGTAAACAGCAGCAAGAATTACAAAATCGTCATCGATGGCCGCAGCTACTTTGGCTCGGATCTCACCATCCACCTGAACCACCTCTCTGGTGGACGCCACTTTATCAAAGTATTTGAAATGAAAAGAGGATTTTATGAAAGAAGGGAAAAACTGGTAGGCGCCACTACTTTCTTTGTTGACCGGAGGGATATTGTGATCAGCATTGACTGGTTCGGTAACATCCTGATCAAAGAAAAGAAAACCTACAGGCGTTTTGGAAATGATGACAGATACGACAGACGTGGCAACGACCGTGACCGGAACGATGATTTTGACCGGAGAGATGACAATGAAAGAAGGTTCTAAGATTTCAACCTCCTATATTGACCGCCCCGCAATTAACGGGGCGGTTTTTTATGTACAGCATATAATCTAAATGCTGTCATCTGTTGCCGCTCATTGACATAATGCTCCTTCAAAAATTTTAAAGCGGTTTATGTACCTTCATTCCATGTTAATTTCTAACGCCACTATTGAGGACGTTCCAGTGTTAGTTGCTTTGATCAACAGTGCCTACAGAGGCGAAATATCTAAAAAGGGATGGACCACAGAAGCCGACCTGCTGAAGGGTGAACGCCGGACAGATATACCTACCCTTACAGATTTAATAAACAGGCCGCAGGCGATATTCCTTAAATACACGAAGGATGATGGGCTGATTACAGGTTGTGTTTTTTTAGAAAAGCAGGAAAGAGGTTTGTACCTGGGAATGCTGAGTGTGTCACCTGAACAGCAGGACGGAGGTGTTGGCAAACAACTTATGAAAGCGGCTGAGCGGTATGCCCTGGAAATGAAATGCCCTTGTATTTTTATGAATGTGATCTCTGTACGCCAGGAGTTGATATCCGGTATGAACGTTTAGGCTATCAAAAAACCGGGGAAACGAAGCCACTTCCCGCAGATACCCGTTTTGGTGTGCCCACCCAGCCACTTGAATTTATCATTATGCAAAAAAGCATTTGACAGATCACTGGATCTGGATAATCCGGATCACAGTATCCCGCACACCATTTATTTGTGTACTGTACTTGATGGTATAATCCCCTGCCACCAGGAATTGAATAATTGGGTCCCGGTTTACATTTACCACTCCATTTCCAAAATCCCAGACCGGGTTGGTGGAAAGAGGATTGACTGTCTTGAATGATACACCCACTGGTGTACCCGTGCATTTTTCACTAAAGTAGGAAAATGCTGATTTATTGGGGAAAGCTAATGTTTCAATAGTAACCTGTTTACAGACAGTATGTGTAGCTCCGTTTCCGGTTACAGTAAGTCGAAGTAAAAAAGTGCCCGGAAAACCGTACACATGTGTAGGGTTAGATTCTGTAGAAGTGACCCCATCTCCAAAATTCCACAAATAGGTTGTTGCATTTTTTGAAGTATTAATAAAAGTAACCGTTGCAGGAGCAGAAGTTTCATAGCCTGATATGGAAAAAGCCGCCAGGGGTGCGTTGCCGGAATCAGTATCGTTTTTGCCGCAGGCCTGAAAGATCATAAAGACTGCGCTGAATAATAAGAACTTATTTATTCTCATACTTGTCAAATTAATATTTATGTACGAAACTATCTATTTTTCCCGGGATATCTTCAGCAAAACAGTAATTACCCGCTTCATCTATAAAACCTGTACTTCTGATAGCACTAACTAAACAGCAGGTGAGTAATGCTTCTCTAAAATTATTAAACCGGGTGATGCACCCGGTTTAATAACTGATCTTTTCCTGATTTTGTTACTGATGAAGCCGGATCAGCCCAAGTTCTGTCTCCCCTCCTCTTCTCACTATGATATTGGAAATCGTAGTGTCCTGGTATCCGTTAATTCCATCTATAAAAAGGCTGTATGTTCCTTCCCGTAATCCCCGGATCTTAAACTCACCTTCGTCTTCCGGTCTTGCAATAGCTGTATCTGATGCATTAAAAGCTCTGATGGTGCCATAACTATGCACTGGTCTCACCTTTCCTTCTATTTCACCACTACTATGTCTTCCAAAAGGTTTAAGTACCGGCTTCAGCCAGTATTGGCCATTATTGAACCGGATGGACCTGGAGAGATCAAAATCAAGGAACAGCCGGAAATTATTGGAAGAAATCTCATCCAGGTGTTCCCGGTGAATATTGATATATACAAACGACTGGTTATTTAACAGGTTAAGCGGATATACCACACTGTCCACCATAACACTATTATTTGTTCCAAGTGTAACTTTTATCCGTTGAATCTTGCCATTGAGAACAAAGCCGCTGGCAAGCAGGGTATCCACCCCATTGCGCAAGGTAAGAAGATCATATACACCCGCCCTTATGTCAAGCGTATCCCATATTTCGCAACGGCTGCTGAGGGAATCATGGTCATCATCACAACCTGGCCCGTCATGATCATCATCATCATGTCTTCTGCAGGTATCTATTTTTATTTCTATTCTCTGAATGTCCACCAAAACCTGTTGAAAATCCAACGGCCCGTCCGTCAGGTAAACAGATACCCTTGTCATACCCGCCGGTATCTCATCTGCATCTGCCGTAACTTCCTTCTGACATCCATTAATAAACAAAGAAATTGCAATAACAAGTACTGGTAATAACAGTGATTTGCCCCATGTCTTCATAAGTTATTTTTTAAATTGTCAATAAATAATGGTGGGAATAGCAGCCGGGGCTTGTGGTATGTACGACGGGCAAAAACAGTGCCACCAGCACTGATAATAAGTCTCTGTGGAAAGAAAAACTGCTCCTCCGCCAATGACAACCCTGCTTAGTCAGAAATGGTGACCAGAAATATCTTTAAAAAACTATTATCTTCATTTAGAACAACCACCACATTATGAAAAAGATACTGAGCATCTTATGTATTACAGGAAGCACTCTCTTTGCTGCAGGACAAGATACCATACTACAGACAAAGCAGTTAATAATGGACGAAGGCATGCGACTGTATCAATCAGAAATGGCCTCCTGGTATGGCACGGATATTTTTCTGGAAGCCTATAAAAACCGTAGCAATGTCGGTGGTTATTTTTCTTACACAGAAGGCACTGTTTCAAAATGCATTTTTTTCTCAAAGAGTGAAAACCCGGTTGTAATTGGTATGATGTCGTTTGACAGCACATATAGCACTCAGACAGCAACAACAGATCTTACCGAAAGATCTTTCACCTCACTGGAAAAAGATCTTTACCTGATAAGGACAGAGACATTTCAAATTGTAAATAATGACCCGCTGTTCAAAGTATATAAGAATACAAATCTGAATCTTATCCCCCTGGTTTCCGGGGGTGAGAAAAAAGTGTACATATTAACAGGTCCGCAAGACGCCGGCATTGTAATATTCGGTAATGACTATCTTTTGCAGTTTGATGACAACAATAAATGTATCAGCAAACGCCAGCTGCACAGAAATATCATTTCAGCTAATTATAATGAAAAAACAAAAGATGGTGCCGAAGTGGTTGGCGCTGTGCATACCCATTTGCCAGAAACAGGTGATTTCATTACTCCCACAGACATTTGCACACTCATGCTCTATGCCCGGTTTACCAAGTGGAAACAATATATTGTCGTATCAGAGCATTACATGAATATCTGGAGTTGTGATTCTAATACACTCGCCGTAATTCCACGGGATGCTTTGGAGAAAACAAATAAAAAGAAAAAAAAGGAGAAGGAGTAGATGTTACAGTTGTTTCAGGCATTATACAATCGTAAAACGTTCCTTTGCATCACCCATCACCAGCCAGTAAATACCATCCGGCATACCACCCACACTCAGGGAAAAATCTCTTTTCGGATCTGATATTTTGCCCTTCCTTACCAGTTCACCCTGCTCGTTTATAATACGATAGTCGTCGGTACCAAAAGGAGACTCGGACAATTGTACTGTAATGCAGGCATTTGCAGGTACAGGATTAGGAGACACAACAAACAGTGTTTGGCTTTTCATTTTAATCAAAATCTTAACCGGGCAGGTGACGCCCATTGAGGATAAATGGTGTGTCTATTAATGACAAATAAAATGCCATAGCCTGTTAGTACTGTGGATAACCCAAAAAATGTGTATATCTAATTTATCCGCCCGATGTCCTACTTAGTAAATCCTGCAAAAAATACTGGGAATGCCTGGTACCGCTCCGCCATCTGTCATAAACTTAATATCCTTTTAAGATCCGTTTCGGTTACGGTTAACAGGTTGACAGCAGGCAGGCGCCGGGTCAGTTCTTTCCAATTCTTGTCCGCGGCAAATACTGTTCGGAATAATAGCACCGCTTTTTCTAATTCTTTGTTGTTGGCGAGGGTGACAGCGGTCCAGTATTGCATTTCCAGGTTGGCAGGCATCATCTTCATCGCGGCGTTATACTCATTCATAGCAGCTCCCATATCATTCTTTTCCACGGCCAGATCGCCTTTATTCATATGTTCATAAGCCATGCTTACATTATAGAGGCGGCGCATTTCCTTTACCGGCTCGTTACTATCATCCACTCTCAGGTCAATTATCCTTTCGTCCCATGGTTTGCCTTCTGATTTACCCGGTACCACTATTAATGCCGCCGACTGCTGCCCCCGGATATCGCCTCCTGCCTTTTGTGCAGCCTCTAAAGCCAGTAACATCCTGTCGCCCAATTTTCGCCCCCTGCCCTTTTCAAAAGCATCAGCCATTGCTGCCGGCACTTTATCTGTAAGCATCATATTCGCCTGTACTGAAAACTGGCTGCCCTTTATATGTGCTGCAAACTGGATACATGATTTCCCGGTATGCACGGCTACATTTCCCCTGCTATCCACAATCGCCACCTGCCGCACCTCCCTACCATCATCATTTTTGAGTAATGAATCCAATGCCTGTTGCGCCGTTAATCCTTTTTTGAGCAAGTGAAGCCCAAGTATGCCTAAAGATTTATTGACAAATGATTGAGTAGCCACAGCTCCAACGCCGGCTTCTGCCCAGCTTACCACTGTGCCCACAGAAAACCAATGGCTTTGCACTGCCACAGCCATTTCGCCGGTTACTGAGTCCCTTGCTACTATAGAAAATGTATGGGCCAGCGGATCATTCCTTTTATACAACTGTGCCTCTGTGGCAGCAGATGCCAGCAATAAAGCAGTCGTTATCAATAGTATATTTTTCATGCCGGTATTTTTATTTTAAAGATAAACCGGATTATCTAATGGGGTCGTTACTAATTTTAACAACCTGTTTGCCGGGTAATTAATTTAACTTTAAGACAAACTACGGACTATGCGTTCTCAAAAAATGCTCGTAAAGATTGTTGTATTGTCCGGCTTTGTTCTTTTACTATCCGGTTTTGTAGCATTTCGTTCCGGCGCCTTCGATAAATACCTGCAAAAAAAGTACTCCGGGTTATCCTATACTGATACCAGTAAAAAACCGGCACCAGACACCATCAAACCACCCAAAACAATCATGTCCAGTTCGAAGTCAATAATTATG
>CAYUCU010000080.1:0-17008 GCA_964443345.1 uncultured Chitinophaga sp. | reverse complement strand
CCGCCGTTGACACGGTGGGAAAAAGCGGTAATAAGAAAAATGTACTCATCGGAGACGAGGAGATGAAACAACAAAACATACAGTTTTTCAATACCAACCGCGGCGGTGATATCACCTTTCATGGTCCCGAACAGGTGGTGGGCTATCCCATCCTGGACCTGGAAAAATTTTATACAGATATAGGCAGGTATTTGCGCAACCTGGAAGAAGTGATCATATTAACAATGGCAGAGTATGGAATAAAAGGGGACCGGTCTGCCGGGGAAACGGGGGTGTGGATCGATCCGGGAATACCGGGTAAGGAAAGAAAGATCTGCGCTATTGGTGTACGCTGCAGCCGCTGGATAACCATGCATGGTTTTGCCTTTAATGTAAATACGGACCTGTCTTACTTTAAGAATATCATTCCCTGCGGTATTACCAATAAGCAAGTCACTTCCCTGGAGAGAGAGACAGGCAAAAAAATGGATATGGAGGAAGTGAAAGAAAAGATCAAGCGAAATTTTGAAGTGGTGTTTGATGCTGAACTAAGAGGTTGAAGGAGAAAAGGAGGCAAAGAGTAATTGTAAGAGGTTTTAGCAAATTGAAGTGTCCTTGTATCTTAGAGCATACCCTCTTTACCTCCTTTTCTCCTTCAACCTCTTAGCTAAAAATCTTTCTCAATATAAAACTTGTGCTTCTCGATCAGTTTGCCATCTTCAAATAATTCGAATCGGAACCAGCCGGCATGATAAAAATTTGCCTTATCGATCTTAAAATCTTTTTCTTTAATGTCTTTTAATTCAAAAAGAAAATTTTCGTTTTCCTCAAAGAACCTGATCGAGTATTTTTTAGGTTTCTCGCTTTCCGGCAAGTTTATTCTTACGTACCCGTCCCGGTTGGTATATACATGCAACGAAGGAATGTAACCGGTTGGCTTGTTCCTGATTGAAACGGCGTTGGGCATTGCAACAGAATCTACACCAATCAGGCTGTCTATTTTCACATAAAAAGGATTGACCTTTCGGATAGAGTCAATGACCCTTTTCTCCACGTTATTAACGATAGTGATTTTCCACACAGTATCAGGGGCAATTTTCGAGATAGTATCACGGGCTAACTTCCGCCGGGCAGTATCCAGTACCGGTCTTTTCGCACTGCTGAAAAGATAATTTCCCTGGTCAAGAAGGATATACAGCCTATAAAACATATGGTCATTTGTGGCTTTGGCATCTACATAGCCGTTCTGGGGAGTGGTAGGATCGGGAACCGTCAAAATTGTTTTGTAACCGGTAAGGCTGTCAAAAGAACGCTGGATACTTATCTGCTTAATATTTTGATAAGCATTCACCCATCCTATCACAATGCGGTTGCCCCCAACATTCTTTAGGAGAAACTTAGGCAACGTATCCTGTGCCAGCAATGAATTGCCTGCAAACAGTAAAAACAGGGGGAGTAGAAGTGCCAGTTTTTTCATACTATCAAATAGAACGCAATAAGGATTGGATTTATTGATGAATAGAGACAAAGATAGTATAGCAGTTCAGAAAAACTAAAATATTAACGTTCCTTTACTCAGGGACCTGTTGCCCTGTAATCCTCCGCTGTGTATGACCAGTATTGTACTCCCGGGCGGGAAATAATTTTGTTCAGCAAGTGCTGCTACACCATAAAATAATTTGCCAGTGTACACAAAGTCGGTAGGGATGGCAGTTTGCCGGTAAAAATCATTCATAAAATCAATAAGCGGCAGCGTATATTTTGCATAGCCGCCAAAATGATATTCTTCATTTATGGAAAGGTTGGGTGAAACGGTTCCGGTCAGGCTTTTAATATCATCTTCTAATTGAGTATTATTTTTAAGCACACTGAAGCAGAGCACCTGCTGGTGTGATGGGGCTCTCAGTAGAAGGCCTGCCGTCATGGTTCCGGTTCCTGCCGCACAGCATATATGGGAATAAAGGCTGCCATCATAATGGTCTGTAATAGTGGCAGCACCTTCTGCACCCTTTATTCCAAAGCCTCCTTCGCCGATATAATAATTGGTATCGTTGGATAGCGGTGCATTTCTCTTTTGAAGCTTGTATTCTTCACGGCTAAGGAATACTAATTTCATTCCAAGCTGCCGTGCCTGCAGAAGTGTGGAAGAAAGAGCTGGGGGTTCTTCTCCCCGGATCATTCCGGTTGAATGCAACTGATGCTGCCTGCTGGCGGCGGCTGTTGCTGCAATATGATTGGACCAGGTGCCGCCGAAAGTAACAATGTTGGTTTTTTCCAGTTGTTTTGCTTCCTCCAGGTAACGGAGGAGTTTGAAGTATTTGTTACCCGAGATCAGCGGATGAATGCTATCCAGCCGTAGTACGGAGACGGTGATCTTTTTTTCCCTGAATAAAGGAAGCAATACATTGTCTGTTGTTATAAGGCTGAGATCTGTATCCTGCATAATATTGTGATGACGTGGCTAATTTACTTTAATTTCGTTGCCAATTTTAAAATAGCGTATGAAACCAACCCTGGTAATATTAGCGGCCGGTATGGCCTCCCGGTATGGAAGTATGAAGCAGGTGCAGGGCTTTGGCCCCGGTGGCGAAACGATAATGGATTATTCCATCTTTGATGCCATCCGGTCTGGTTTTGGAAAAGTGGTGTTCATTATCCGCAAAGAGTTTGCGGATAATTTCAAATCCATATTTGAACCAAAACTGAAAGGAAGAATTGAGACGGCATATGCTTTCCAGGAACTCGATTTTTTTACAGATGGATTCCCCATCCCGGCGGAACGGACCAAACCCTGGGGTACTGCCCATGCAGTGCTTTGTGCAAAGGATACGGTGAAGGAGCCGTTTGCGGTGATCAATGCAGATGATTTTTATGGGTATAATGCCTTTAAGAATGCAGCGGCCTTTCTGAATATTGAATGTGCTGATAACAAGTATGCGATTGTAGGATATGACCTGTTAGGTACCCTATCCGAGCATGGTACTGTAAACAGGGGCATTTGTGCGTTAGATCATGATGGTAACCTGGCATCTATTACAGAACGTATTAATATTGCTAAAAGGGACGGAAGGATCACAGCGGATGATGGTTTAGCGCCTGCAGAGCTTTCTTTGAATACCAGGGTGTCAATGAACTTTTGGTGCTTTGCTCCCTCTTTCTTTGCATATACACAAAAACTTTTCACTGAGTTTTTAACAAAGCGGGGTAATGAGGCTAAGTCCGAATTTTTTATTCCGATCGTGGCAGATCAGTTTATAAAAGAAGGAGGGACAATTGCAGTTATTCCCACCTCCTCATTGTGGTTTGGGGTAACATATAAGGAAGATGCACCTTTTGTAGAACAAAGCCTGAATGCCCTTATAAAAGACGGAGAATATCCGCAGCACCTTTGGGACTAAAATAGTATGAGTAAAAGAAAAGCTACCTGCCCGCTGGCCGATAGCTTTATTTTTTTATAGGGGTAATTTTATTAATCTCCTTTTACCATAAACACATATTCCTGAATCTTCTTCACCTGTTGCTGCTTGTCCATGCCACGAACGGCTGACTTGGCAGAGAGCTTCAGGGATTGATAAACAGTGTCTTTCTTCAATTGATCCACCGCATCAAAAATGTATTTGGACTGAATGGCAAATGCTACTCCTTCTGATTCTGTTTCTTTGGTGCTCAATATACCGATCACTTCGCCATTGTGATTAAATACCGGCCCGCCGCTGTTACCACGGTTGGCTGCGATACCCAATTGACAGCTGAGGGTGTCGCCGTTGAAACCGGTTCTGGCACTCAGGTAACCTTCGCTGTACACAATATCATTACGGGGATAACCTAAGGTGTAGATCGGCTCGGCCACATCACTCACAGTCCGGCTGATGCCGTATGGAAGTGTGGGTATTGACTTAAAACTTTTATCGGTGATCTTCAGGATAGCAATGTCTTTGGCATTATCTCTATGTAATACAACAGCCTCAAATTCTTCGCCTTTACTGTTGATCACGGCCACATTTTCTGACTTGCGTATGATATGAGCATTAGTGATGAGGTAGCCTTTGCCATCAATTAAGAAGCCGGTACCCCCTGATTTAAATTGGATGGGTTTCTTATTGTTGTTATTGTTCTTGTCAGTTGCAATCTGGTTTTTCAGCTTGTTAACATCATCCTTTTGTTTTTGCTGTTCTTCCTTAATTGCATTCAAGTCTTTACCAAGTTCTGTAGGATAATTGTTTTGCTTGGGGGCTACAGCCAAAAACAGTGAACTGATCAATAAAGCAGTAAAGCCAGCTATGGAAGCTGCAATTGCAGTCACTCTTTTATATCTTTTCCAGAGATATACCACTTTGGCTTTGCCTGTAAGTTTCATCGATTCGATCTTGCCCTGTTCGGTAAGATCGGAATGAATATCATTCAGTGAAGATTTGAAGCTTTTCCGCTCGCCAAACTGGTCCATTTGCTGGAGAAACAGGGTATGCTCCACTACCAACTGGTCAATTTCCGTATTTGTTTTACGAAGATTTTCAAATTGTAACCGTTCTTCGGGGTTCATTTCTCCCTTAATGTAGCGTTCTACAGCGTCTAATATTTTAATATCATTCATCACCGTTCCCGTTTTTATAATGCGTAAAAAATATCTTTTTAAGCCTCATCAGGCATTTATACTTCTGATTTTTGGCATTGTCTGCATTGGTATAGCCAAAATTAGCAGCTATTTCCTGCATCGTTTGCTTTTGCAAATAATAAGCCTCGATCAGGCTTTTGCAGGGTTCACCCAAATGACTGATGGCTTTATCCATCATCTCAAATTCATCATTTCTTCGCTCATGGTCTTCCATTTCCTCTTCCACGGGAATCACTTCCTCCATACTATCACCAGGCGAGGAAAACCGGTTCTGTTGTTGTAACCGCTTCAGCCACAGCCTCCTGGAAACCGAATAAATGAATGTTTTGATCTGGCAGCTCAGCTCAAAACTCTCCGACTTTGCCTTTTCATAAAGAACTATCATGGCCTCCTGGAATATGTCCTTTGCGTCGTCTGCAGAACCGTTGTTGTTGATTATCAGAGCTTGAATTGTGTTGTAATTCTCCCTGTAAATGGTTTCCACAGCCTTTTTATCATTGGCGGCCAACCCTTCTAATAAAGCTTTTTCGTCTGTCTGAGGCTTCACATTCCGTTATTTAATACTTTTTTTTAAAAATAGTAACCCTGCCCGACTATAAAAAATAATATATGTATCTGTGGTCAGGCGGGCCTGCCCGACTATAAAAAATATATATATGACAATGGTGAGGCGGGCCTGGGCCATCTGAAAAAAATTAGAAATGTCGGGTTACCTTTCTCCATTTGGGGTATTAAGACTGAAATATTTCATAAAACCCCAAAAAAAATCGCACAATGAAAAAGTTTTTTGCAATTGCATTCATCGCTGCTTCTTTAGTAGCTTGTAACAACTCTGGTGAAAAGAAACCAGCTGAAGACACAACTAAAAAAGCAGATACTGCCGTAGTAGCTCCTCCTGCTGATACAGCTACAACTCCAGCTGCTGATACTGCTGCTGTTGCTGATACTGCAAAACCTAAGATGTAATTTAATGTCTTTATAAGGCAAGCAATAGTCAAAGGCCGTTCCTTTCCGGAACGGCTTTTACTTTTTTACCCCCTTTTCATTCCCAAAATACATTCGGCTTTGCCCTTATTTAGGGCTACCTTTGCCGACTCATAATAAAAAATTTAACAGTGAACACATTTGAAGCCTTGGGTATAGAAGAAGGCTTGCTGCAATCTATAACGGCATTAGGTTTTACCCAACCCACCCCCATCCAGGAAAAAGCGATCCCGGTCTTGTTACAAGGAACCAAGGACTTTATTGGCCTTGCCCAAACCGGCACCGGCAAAACCGCCGCTTTTGGATTACCCCTTTTACAACTTATTAATAATGCCGACCGTTTTCCGCAGGCATTGATCGTTTGCCCCACCCGGGAACTTTGCCTGCAAATCACCAGCGACCTGGAAAAATTTAAGAGTAAGAATGAACCTGTTTCTGTAACAGCAGTTTACGGGGGTACTTCTATCAGTATGCAGATAAGGGACCTTAAAAGAGGTACCCATGTAGTGGTGGCCACACCCGGCCGCCTGATAGACCTTATCGAACGCAAAGCCATCAACCTGGAAAAGATCCATTATGTGGTATTGGATGAAGCAGATGAGATGCTGAACATGGGATTTAAGGATGATATTGAATTTATCTTAAAGAATACGCCCAATCGTCAGAGCACTTGGTTGTTCAGCGCTACGATGCCTTCGGGGATACGGCAGGTGAGCAAGAAGTACATGGACAAGCCTTTTGAAATTACTATTGGCAAAACCAATGAAGGGGCTGCTAATATCGATCACCAGTATTATGCCACGCAGCATCATAACAGGTATGAAGTATTGAAGCGGATCATTGATTTCAATCCCGGCATCTATGGAATTGTATTTGCCCGTACTAAGGCAGATACACAGGATATTGCTGAAAAATTGACAAGGGAAGGCTATGATATTGATGCCATACATGGTGACCTCACCCAGCAACAGCGGGATAAAGTGATGGGCCTCTTCCGTGATAAAAGTGTGAAGTTGCTGGTGGCTACAGATGTGGCTGCCCGTGGTATTGATGTATCAGGCATTACCCATGTTATTAATTACGAACTGCCGGATGATGTGGAAGTGTACACACACAGAAGCGGTCGTACCGGACGGGCTGGTAATAGCGGTGTATCTGTTTCGTTGGTCACACCAAAAGAAACTTATCGCCTGCGCCAGATAGAAAGACTGGTAAGTACCCGGATGCATAAAATGGATATTCCCAGTGGTAAAGATGTTTGCCGCAAACAGTTCTTTCATTTTATAGATAAGATGTTGCAGGCAGATATCAGTCACGGACAATACGAAACTTATTTGCCTACCCTCCGGGAAAAGTTTGGAAGCATTGAAAAGGAAGAGATCCTGCAGCGGGTAGCGGCATTAGAGTTTGACCGGTTCCTTAAGTATTATGAGAACGCTGCTGATCTGAATATGAGAGGAGATGATCGCCGTTCTGGTGACAGAAGAGGAGAAAGAACAGACCGGCCGGTTTCAAGAGACCGGGACCGGGATACCAAAGGAAGAAGCTTTGGTGGTGGCAGTGGAAGTTACCAACGACTGTTTGTGAACCTGGGAACCAAAGACGGTTTTTATAAAGCAAGTTTTTTACAGTTTATTCTGGATATGAGTGATTTGAAGAAAGAAGTGCTTGGTAAAATAGATATGAAGGAAATGACCAGTTGGATCGAGATAGAACCATCTGCCGGAAAGAAAATGATAAAAGCTATTGACGGAAAGAACTACCGTGGCCGCAAGATCCGGATGAACGATGCGGAGTCAGGCGGTGGCCGTAAATAAATAATCCTTCAAAAGGTTTGTATTACTGAACAAGAAAACTATATTTGTTTAACAATGACAGCAACAAAGACATATTTCGGTTTCTATTTTTATTACTTCTTTTTTACAAGGAAGCCGGGATTGCTTTTGTTAAAAACAAATTGAACAACTAAAAAACAACAGCATAAAAAATCCCGGTCAAAACAGACCGGGATTTTTGTTTACAGCCTCCCCAAACCCCTCCCAAGGAGGGGCTTAAGAGTCTTAAAGCAATAAGAGTTTCTATTATTGAGTAAACCCAACTGAGTTTTATGAAAAAGCTACCAAAAAAGGCAGGGTTTTCGAAAAGCGAGGCCGGTGCGATGGTGGTCCCGACTACTCGTCGGGATTGGGACCAGGCCGGGTGTTATCGTGTCTCTATACAAGGATACGAAGGCAGCTTTCACCAGGTGGCGGCACAATTATTTCATGGAAATAATGTGGAAGTGATCCCCTGCGCCACTTTTAGAGAGGTTATAAAAATAGCGGGTAATAAAAAAGAAAGTAATGGCGGGGTAATGGCGATCGAGAATTCAATTGCCGGAAGCATATTGCCTAACTACAACCTGTTGCAAAAAAGCAACCTGACAATAATCGGGGAGATCTATTTACAGATCAGGCAGAACTTATTAGTTAACCCCGGGGTGAAGCTGGAAGATATCAAAGAAGTGCATTCGCATACCATGGCGCTGCAGCAATGCTATGGTTTTTTGGATAAATACAAATGGAAGTTGGTGGAAACAGACGACACTGCTCTGAGTGCAAAGCATATTCATCAGCATAAGAGCAAGCATATTGCAGCTATTGCCAGTAAACTGGCTGCTGAATTATATGGCCTGGATGTGATTGCACCTAATATCCAGACATTAAAGAATAACTATACCCGGTTCCTGATGTTGCAACGGGATGATGAGGCTATAAAAATTGAAAATGCAGATAAAGCCTCGGTCACTTTTCATACCGATCACTCACGGGGTAGTTTGGCCAAAGTGCTGACAAAAATTTCGGACGGTGGTATTAATCTTAGTAAACTGCAAAGCTTTCCCATACCGGGTTCAGATTTTAAGTACGCATTTCATGCGGACATGGAGTTTGATTCGGCGGAGCAGTTCAATTCAGTTATTGAAACGATCAAACCGCTGACGGAAGCTGTAAAAATTTATGGGGTGTATAAAAGGGGGTTGTGGAAATAGGGAGAATGTGGAGATGAGGGAATGTGAAAATGTGAAAATGAGGGAATGTGAAAATGAGGGAATGTGAAAATGAGGGAATGTGAAAATGAGAATACATCGTGAACCCTGAAAACCCTGAAAGGGTTCAATGTGAATAGCTCCGGGTGAAACCCGGAGAAAACAGCGACGAAGTGTATTTACAACCCCGAAGGGGTTTAACATAAATACCCCCGGGTGAAACCCGGGAGAAAAAAATGAAGACAAGCAAACGATTAGAAGGTATCGGCGAATATTATTTCTCACAAAAGCTGCGGGAGATTGAAACGTTGAATAAAGCGGGCAAGGATATTATCAACCTCGGTATTGGCAGTCCCGACCTGCCGCCACACCCGGAAGTGATAAAAGTATTGCAGGAGGAAAGTGTAAAGCCCAACGTTCATACCTATCAATCTTATAAAGGTTCACCGGTATTAAGAAAAGCGATCAGTGATTGGTATAAGAGATGGTATCATGTTGACCTGGATCCTGATACAGAAATCCTGCCGCTTATTGGAAGCAAGGAAGGTATTATGCATATCTGTATGACGTACCTGGATAAGGGCGATGAAGTGCTGGTGCCAAACCCCGGCTATCCAACCTACCGAAGTGCGGTGAAACTGGCCGGAGGTAAATGTGTGGAGTATAAATTGAGAGAAAAGAAGAACTATCAGCCTGATTTTGACAAACTGGAAAAGAAGAACCTGAAGAAAGTGAAGCTGATGTTTGTCAACTATCCGCAAATGCCAACCGGGCAGTTGCCAACTAAAGAGTTGTTTGAAAAATTGGTGGCATTCGGCAAGAAGCATAAGATCCTTATTATAAACGATAACCCGTATTCATTTATCCTGAATGAACAACCGGAGAGTTTGTTATGTATCGAAGGCGCCAAAGATTGTGTGATCGAGCTGAACTCATTAAGCAAAAGCCACAACATGGCCGGATGGAGAGTAGGTATGCTTTGCGGAGCAAAAGAACGGATAGAAGAAGTGCTGCGTTTTAAAAGTAATATGGACAGTGGTATGTTCCTGCCGGTGCAACTGGCTGCCGCCAAAGCGTTGTCGTTGGGAAAAGAATGGCACGAAGAAGTAAATAAGGTGTACAGGGCAAGAAGGGAAAAAGTATTTGAATTGCTGGATCTGCTGCAATGCAAATATTCCAAAGAGCAGGCGGGCCTGTTTGTATGGGCGGCCATTCCCCAATCATATAAAGATGGCTATGTGCTGAGTGATGAGGTGTTGTACAAATCAAATGTATTCATTACTCCGGGTGGGATATTTGGCAGCGCCGGAGAAAAGTATATACGGGTGAGCTTGTGCAGTACAGAAGAAAAGTTTGATGAAGCGATAAAAAGAATTAAGCTAAGAGATTAAAGAGAAAATGAGACAAAGAGGAAGCTGCTGTATTCTCTTTTCCTCTTTCTCTCTTTTAATCTCTTAGTCAAAAAATAAAAAACATGAAACGAAAGCGAATTTGTATAGTAGGTGTCGGTCTGATCGGCGGCTCGCTGGCCATTCAGTTGCACGAAAAGAAACTGTCGTCCCGACTGATAGGGGTGGATGCAAATGCGGAGCATGCACAACAAGCGATGGCGTTGGAACTGGTGGATGAAACCATGCTACTTGATGAAGCTATTGAACAATCAGAAGTGATCATACTGGCGATTCCGGTGGATAAGCTGGTGGAACTGCTTCCTTCCATCATGGATAAAATAGGTAACCAGGTGGTAATTGACCTCGGCTCTACAAAATCATTATTAATTGAGTCCATAAAGAATCATCCCAAAAGGGGGAGATATGTAGCCACGCATCCAATGTGGGGAACCGAGTACAGCGGTCCGCAGGCGGCGGTGCGTGGCGCCTATGAAAATAAAGCAGTGATCATTTGTAATGCAGAAGAAAGTGATGCTGATGCGCTGGATTGGGTGAAGCATATGTATAAAAAGATCGGTATGCACCTGCTGGAAATGGAGGCCAAAGCTCATGACCTTCATGCAGCTTATGTAAGCCATATCTCACATATCACATCGTTTGCACTTGCCAATACAGTATTGGAAAAAGAAAAAGAAGACAACGCCATATTTGAACTGGCCTCTGCCGGTTTTGAAAGCACCGTACGGCTGGCCAAAAGCAACCCGGCCATGTGGGTACCTATCTTCATGCAGAACAAAGAGAATGTGCTGGATGTATTGAAAGAACATATTGCGCAGTTGGAAAGGTTCAGGGAAAGTATTGAAAAAGAAGATGCAGAATATTTGTTAAGACTAATCGGTGATGCGAATAAAATAAGAAGGATAATAAAGTAACGACCTCTTGAATATCGAACAGATGAACAAGGAACAAGGAATGATGAAATAAGAGACCCCGACAGGGGTCGAACATCAATAACCCCGGATGAAATCCGGGGACAGAACCCCGGAGGCAGAAATTGCTGAGTAGCGATATGCAGTACAAGTGTGCGATCCCGCCAGAAGAAAGGCGGGACAGGCGCAACGAAGATGCCCCCGCAAAACAACAGCGGGGCAGGCAATGAAAAACAAAAGCTGGTAACATAATAATTAACTTTACAACATACATTATGCAAACGTCAGAACAATCAACAAGTGAATCAGCGCAGGCAGCATGGAGCAAGCGGCCACTCATCATAAGTGGCCCATGTAGTGCAGAAACGGAAGAACAGGTATTGGCAACTGCCCAACGCCTCGCTGCTACCGGCAGGATAAATATGCTGCGGGCCGGTATCTGGAAGCCCCGTACCAAACCAGGTATGTTTGAAGGCGTGGGTGCCAAAGGATTGCCATGGTTGCAACAGGCAAAGAAAATAACCGGCTTACCTACAACTGTAGAAGTGGCCACTGCCAAACAAGTGGAAGATGCATTGACGTTTGACGTGGATGTATTGTGGATCGGTGCCAGAACAACGGTGAACCCCTTTAGTGTGCAGGAAGTGGCGGATGCTCTCCGTGGTGTGGATGTGCCGGTATTGATAAAGAATCCTATTAACCCTGACCTGGAATTATGGACAGGCGCTGTGGAAAGAATAGCACGGGCTGGGGTAAAACAGATCGGCCTGATACATCGTGGCTTTAGCTCGTATGGAAACACGGAATACCGCAATGCGCCCATGTGGCACCTCGCTATTGAAATGAAATTGAAGCATCCCGGTATGTTGCTCATCAATGACCCATCACATATTTGCGGCCGCAGAGATATATTATTAGAAGTGATGCAAAAAGCGATCGACCTTGATTACGATGGGCTGATGATCGAAAGCCATATAGACCCCGACAATGCCTGGAGCGACGCCAAGCAACAGGTGACGCCGGAGCGGCTGAAAGAAATGCTGGATACCATCATTTGGAGAAAAGAAGATGTGAACTCCGAAGAGTATCATGCGGCGCTGGAAAAATTGCGCCAGCAGATCAACCACCTGGATGATGAGATGATGCAGATACTGAGCCAGCGGATGAAGATCGCAGAACAGATAGGTAAGTACAAGAAGGAAAACAATATCACCATCCTGCAAACCGGCCGCTGGAATGAGATACTGGAAAGGGCCAGTGCAAAAGGGGAGAAGATCGGCCTAAGCAAAGAATTTATTACCAAGTATCTTGATGCGATCCACATGGAGAGTATCAATCATCAGAAGAAGGTGCTGGACAGTTGAGTGAATAGTGAATAGTGAATGGTGAAAAGTGAATAGTGCACAAGAGGGTTCTTCCCCGCCTTGGCGGGGCGAATTGAAGAAAATTATATAGTAAGAGAAATCGGGGTGGGTTTTTTGTACCTGGTTTCATTACTACTATCATCGCCTGTTGTGTCACTCACTTCATCGTTCGGTAATTCTATTCAGCATTTGCGGATAGCAAAATAACTTTGCGACTTTGCTCCTTTGCGGTCTTTGCGTGAAAAAAAACAAAATGAAACATCAGCAAATAAAATTTTCATCTGCCTCCACCGACTTCTACTTTGCCTATGGCATCAGTCACCTGAAAAAGATAGCTGACCCCAAAGCAACCGTACTGATCACCGATGAAAACGTTTTCAACGCACATACCAAACGGTTCAAAGGCTGGGATACGATCGTATTAAAACCCGGTGAAGAATTTAAAGTGCAGGGCACGGTGGATACGATCATCGAAAAGCTAATAGAAATGGAAGCCGACCGTAAAACAACCTTAGTAGGTGTGGGCGGCGGCGTGGTTACAGATATTACCGGCTATGTGGCATCTGTATATATGCGGGGGCTTCGGTTTGGTTTTCTGCCTACCTCCATATTGGGACTGGTGGATGCTTCCATAGGCGGCAAGAACGGTATTGATGTAGGAGCGTATAAGAATATGGTGGGCATTATCCGCCAGCCATCCTTTATCCTGCATGATATGGTTTTCCTTAATTCATTGCCGCAGGCAGAATGGGAAAATGGTTTTGCAGAAGTGATCAAACATGCCTGTATAAAGGATGCGGCCCTATTTGCCGAACTGGAAAGGAATACGTTGAAAACCTACCAGGGCCGGCAGAAATCAATTTGCGAATTGATCCGGCGAAACGCACTGATCAAAACCAAAGTGGTCCAGAAAGATGAATTTGAAAAAGGAGATCGCCGCTTACTGAACTTTGGTCACACCCTTGGCCACGCATTAGAAACTCAGTATGAGTTGTTGCACGGGCAGGCCATCTCCATCGGCATGACCTATGCCTGTCATATTTCTGAGCAACTGACCGGGTTCAAACAAACGGAGAAAGTGGTCAGCCTTTTAGAAAAGTATAACCTGCCGACCTATGCCTCCTTCAACAAGCAAAAAGTTTTTGACATACTGAAGATGGATAAGAAACGGGAAAGAAAAGAGATGAACTATGTGCTGCTTGAAAAGATAGGGAAGGGAGTGGTGAAAACGATTTCCCTTAAACAACTGGAATCAATTATTAATGGGCTATGATGGATGTAACAGTTTTGTATAGACCCGTGGGTCCTAAAGAGCTTATGTTGATCGAGGAATCGGGATGGAAAAAATTTCCGCCCAGACTGTTTTGGCAGCCAATTTTCTATCCCGTAACAAATGAGGAGTATGCAATCCAGATAGCAAGGGATTGGAATGTTGATGCAAGTGGCTCAGGCTATGTAACTAAGTTTTCCGTAGATAGTGATTATATAAAGAAATTTGTTATACAAAATGTAGGCGGTGAGATACATAATGAGCTTTGGGTACCTGCTGAGGAATTGGATGAATTTAACGCTCATATAATCGGTTTAATAGAGGTGACTAAGGAATTCTATAAAGAACAAAAATGAAAGTAACTATACATCCATCCAGGTTAAAAGGATCAGTTCAGGCACCGGCTTCCAAGAGTTCGATGCAGAGGGCTTTGGCGGCAGCATTATTGACCAAAGGAACGAGTACTATTTTTAACGCCGGGCATAGCAATGATGATAAAGCGGCATTGAAAGTGATTGAAGCATTGGGAGCCAAAGTTGAGTTCCGTGATAAGGAACTGGTAATTGAAAGCAGCGGCGTACAGCCTGTGGCGGACGAAGTAAACTGCGGAGAAAGCGGGTTAGGTATCCGCATGTTTGCACCCATCATTGCATTAAGTGAAAAAGAGATCACCATTAATGGTGAAGGAAGCCTGCTGACCCGGCCGATGAACTTCTTTGATGAGATATTACCGCAACTTGGTGTTGAGATAAAAAGTAATAAAGGCAAGTTGCCAATAACGTTGCAAGGACCTTTGCAACCCAAAACTATTGAAGTGGATGGCTCTTTGAGTTCACAGTTTTTAACCGGGTTGCTGATGGCATATGCAGCCCCCCTAAATCCCCCACAAGGGGGGACTTTGGACTCCGAAAGTTCGGCTGTTACAATTAAGGTTCGTAATCTCAAAAGCAAACCATATATAGACCTGACATTGGATGTAATGAGACAATTTGGTTTGAAAGTGCCAGAAAATAAAAACTATGAAGAGTTTACGTTCAGCGAAGAACCAGTTAACCAATTAACTAATCAACCAATTAACTACACCGTAGAATGCGACTGGAGCGGCGCCGCATTTCTTCTCGTGGCAGGTGCCATCGCAGGTCCGATAACGGTAAGAGGATTGGATTTGTCATCCACCCAGGCCGATAAGGCAATTATAGATGCACTGATGGCAGCTAACGCTGGCATTGCCATGGATGCAAAAGGCATTCAATTGCACCCGGTGGAGATGGATGCTTTTTATTTTGATGCCACTGATTGTCCTGACCTGTTTCCACCGCTGGTAGCACTGGCTGCTTATTGCAAAGGCAAGACAACCATCAAAGGGGTAAGCCGCTTAACGCATAAGGAAAGTAACCGGGCAGTGACACTGCAGGATGAATTTGATAAAATGGGTGTGACGATAGATATTAATGATGACCTGATGATCATACATGGCGGTGGAACGGTAAAAGGCGCCGATGTACATTCCCATCACGATCATCGAATAGCTATGGCCTGTGCCGTAGCCGGATTAAAAGCAGACAGTGAGATGGTGATTGAAGAAGCACAGGCAGTGAAAAAATCATACCCGGATTTTTACAACGACTTGAAATCATTAGGCGCCGCTGTATCTTTACCTAATTACCTGATCAACTAATTAACCAATTAACAATAATACGTTGAATTCCTTCGGCCGTCTCTTCCGCATTTCCATTTTTGGAGAATCACATGGTGAATGTGTGGGCATTACTATTGATGGCTGTCCCGCTGGTTTATCTTTAACCCCGGAAGACCTGTTGCCTGACCTGGAAAGAAGAAAAGGGGGCAAGCAAAAAGGTACTACACCGCGGCAGGAAGATGATTACCCGATATTTAAAAGCGGATTGTTTGATGGAAAGACAACCGGTTTCCCAATCACCATTCTTTTTGAAAATAAAAATACCCGCAGCGAAGATTATAGTAAGCAACGGAGCATTCCACGTCCAGGTCATGCCGACTGGGTGGCGCATCAGAAATTTGGTGGTAATGAAGACTACCGTGGCGGTGGCCACTTCAGCGCCAGGTTGACGGCAGGGATAGTAGCAGCGGGTGCCATTGCGAAGATGCTGATGAAAAGCATCACCATCCACGCCGAAGTAACCGAGATCGCCGGTGAAAAAGACCTCGAAAAAGGATTGCAAAAAGCTATTGATGCCAAGGATTCGGTCGGCGGTATTGTCGAGTGCAGGGTTACTGGTTTGCCGGCAGGTTTAGGTGAGCCATATTTTGATTCTATTGAGTCTGTTTTAGCAAATATTGTATTCGCCATCCCAGCGGTGAGGGGTGTAGAGTTTGGAACCGGCTTCGCCGCCGCCAGAATGTTTGGCAGCGAACATAATGATGCCATCATGGATATGAGCGGTACCACCAAAACAAATCATGCAGGTGGGGTAGTGGGAGGCATCAGCAATGGAAATGAACTGGTATTCCGCCTGGCGGTAAAACCAACTTCCTCCACACCAAAAGAACAAAGAAGTCTGAACTGGGATACAGAGCAGGTGGAAGATTTTTCTATCAAAGGCCGTCACGATCTGTGTGTGGCGCTGCGGGCACCTGTAATTGTGGAAGCAGTAACGGCAGTAGTGCTGGCCGATTTTATGCTGCTGGAACAAAAAATAAAAAGAGTATTGTAATGCCGATCATCTATCATGTAACAACTGCCGCCGACTGGAAAGAGGCTCAACAAAAAGGGTTTTACGAACATCCTTCCTTAAATGCTGAAGGCTTTATTCATTGTTCACAAGATCACCAGGTGGCAGGTGTGCTGGAAAGATATTTTGCGGGGCAAACCAACTTGGTGAAACTGGTGATCGATACGGATAAACTCACCACCAAATTTGTGTTCGACTGGTCGCCATCTACAGAAGATACCTTTCCCCATGTGTATGGACCGATCAATGTGGATGCAGTTACATCAGTAGTTGCCTTATAATTCCTTTTTCAGCTTTTTGAAGTCAATATCCAATATCTCATATTTACTGCTTTCGGGAATAGCATAATGCCACCATTCCGATTCCAATGCCTTAAAGCCATATTTTTCCATCATGGATTTCAGCAAGGCCCGGTTTTGCAGTACCTCCTGGGGCAACCGGGTAAATGTATGATGGGCTGTATCTGTAAAATTGTCAAAACCGGTTCCCATATTTAATTCTTTCCCTGTTTGCAGATTGATAATGGTCAGGTCAACTGAAACGCCCCGGTTATGCCCGCTCCCCCTCGCCGGGTTGGCCACATAACGCTCATCCTTAACCAGCTCCCAGAATTTTACCGTAACAGAGTAGGGCCGGTAAGCGTCATAAATTTTAAGTCCCAACCCTTTGTCCTTCAATTCCTGTTGTATTTTTTGTAATGCTTTGGCAGCGATAAATCCGCCAGCCACATCCGCACCGATGCA
>CAYUCU010000079.1:0-17028 GCA_964443345.1 uncultured Chitinophaga sp. | reverse complement strand
CGGGAAGGGGATACCAACATTTGCTCCCGCATGCCCGTTCAATATCATGGGAATTAAAACAATGGTATTACCCAGCAAGAAGATAAGAAGGGCCTGCCACCAGCTCAGCCCATCTTTTATCATGCCGCTTGCCAGCAGGTAAGTAGGGATACAAAGACTCATACTGATCCACAGCGCCGCATAATTCCAGGTGCCCCAGGTTCGTTTGGAGAGAGGGATAGGGGCGAGGTCTTCGTTGATTAAGGCCCCCCTGCCCCCCGTAAGGGGGGTCGCAGACTCCGATATTTCGGTGTTATCCTTTATCATTCGGTATTTAAGATTTTAAGCTAAGAGTTTAAAAGAGAAAAGGAGAGAAAGAGTTTTTATAAAATTATACTATGGTTTCGTAAACTCATTACTGAGGCTGAAAAGAGGAATACAACTCCTTTTCTCTTTCACTCCTTTATTCTCTTAGCTAATGTATTCGTCGGCTATTGAAATTGCCTGGCTGATGATCGCCAACCCCTCATCGATCTGTTCTTTCGTTACACAAAGCGGTGGTGCAATAAAAATATAACTCCATCTTACAAAAGTGTACATACCCAGGTCTTTGATCTTTGCTGCCACTTTATTCATCACGGCCATTTCATCTGGTTTGGCATTGAAAGGGGCCATTGGTTGTTTGGTGGTCCTGTTCTTTACCAGTTCAATGCAACCCAGCAAGCCAGTATTCCGGAAATCGCCGATGCTCGGATGTTTTTGTTTTAATAATTCAACCTGCTCATTTACATATTGGCCCATGGCGGCACAATTCTCGATCAGCCGGTCATCTTCATAGATCTTTAGTGTTTCCAAAGCGGCAGCGCAACTAACCGGGTGAGCAGAGTAGGTAAGGCCCAGTGATAAGACGGTATCATCATACTTCGCAGCTATCTTGTCGGAAACCATCAAACATCCAAAGGGCAGATAACCACAGGTCAGCCCTTTTGCCATCGCTATCATATCCGGAACAATACCATGATTTTCAAAACCAAACCATTTGCCGGTGCGACCAAAGCCACTCATTACTTCATCAGCTATTAATAAGATGCCGTGTTTGTTACAGATTTCTCTTACTGCTCTTAGATAACCAACGGGGTATTGCAAACAACCGGATGATCCTGATTCGCCTTCCAGTAAGATAGCGGCAATATTTCCTGCTCCCTCATAAGCGATCACTCTTTCTAAACTGGCTACAGATTCTTTCAGCAGATTTTCTTCACCATATTCCCAGCGGTATAAATACGGCAGATCGAAATGCACAAAGTTGGGTGCTTGCTGGCTGTCCATTGGAATACGTCTTGGGTCGCCGCTGGCCGACATCGCTCCATAAGATGCACCATGATAGGATTGATAGCGGGTTAGTATCTTATGCCGGCCGGTATATAATCTTGCCAGCTTGATTCCATTTTCAATGGATGTGGCACCGCAAAGTGTAAAGAACGCTTTGTTCAGGTCGCCGGGACAAATCTCCGCCAGTTTCTTTCCCAACTCACCCCGCACTTTTGTTACACAACTCGGCGTTACATACGACACTTCCTGCATTTGTTTTATCACGGCATCTGTTATCCGCTGATTGCCATGCCCGATATTCACATTCATCAATCCTGATGAAAAATCAATATAGCGTTTGCCATCATAGTCGTAGAGATATACGCCTTCGGCATGCTTTACGGCGATAGGAGCGATGCCTTTTTGCTTGCTCCAACTGAACAAGGTATAATCAAGGTTATCTTGGATTATTTCCTGTGCTTCACTGATTGTTTTTGTATTCATAAATTAATTTTTGTTTTGTCGACTGCATTGCTACTATCATCGTCTGTTGCTGCCTGTCCCGCCCTCAGGCGGGATCGCACTCTTCAGGGTTCTGTTCCCTGCCCGACTACATTCATAAATTATTATATGTGGTCAGGCGGGGCTGCTCAGCATTTGCGAATGCGATCTTATTTTCTCTTATTATCGTTTCTATTTAAACCCAATTCTTTCCCTTTCACCCCATTTCTTCTGAGCTGCATTTTCATCCAATAAGTTTTCCATCGCATCATAAAGCTGGTTTAACTGAACATCATGTTCACCAATTCTTTCCTTTATTTGTTTTAACTGCTCCCGCAGATCATGTTCCTGGATTAACACTCGCCTTATTTCCACAAATGCCCGCATGATGGCTATATTCATGGCTATGGCTTTATCAGAGTTGAGGATGCCGCTTAACATGGCAACACCTTGCTCGGTGAAAACATAGGGAAGATATTTTGTGTGTTTTCCCCGGCCGTTCTTTAAGGTTTCATTTTGCAACCTTAAAGAATCCCCACTTTCTATGGTTTCAATTTGAAACCTTATATCATTCCATTCTTCCTCTGTAAGCTGAAACATAAAATCCTTTGGAAACCGTTTAAGATTTCGTTTTACAGCAAGATTAAGTGCCTTTGTTTCAATTTCATACAGGGTTGCTAAGTCTCTGTCAAGCATGACCCTCTCACCTCTGATTTCATAAATTCTGTTTTGAATACTTTTAATGATTCTCATATGGTACGTTTTAGGTTCGGAATTTACAACTCGGAAATCACCACTCAATATTCTCAAAAAAATAATTTTCACAATTCACTATTCCCCGGAGGGAAGCTTTCGTAATGCCAGGTTTCCCACTCGCTACTTACCACACCCCACTCACCGCCTAACTCATCCAATTCACCCCCGCCTCTGCGTTCCACTTCGTGGTGCTTTTCTTCAGCTTTGTCCAGAATTCAATGGAACTTTTGCCGGTTATATCACCCACACCAAACTTACTTTCATTCCAGCCGCCGAAAGAGAATGGTTCTCTTGGTACGGGTACGCCTACATTCACCCCGATCATACCGGCACTGGCACGGTCGATGATGTAACGGGCCATGCCGCCATTCTGGGTGAACACAGAAGCCGCATTGCCGTAAGGATTGGCATTTTCAATTGCCAGGGCTTCATCTACGGTATTGGTCCGCATGATGGAAATGACCGGGCCAAAGATCTCTTCTTTTGCCACACTCATTTGCGGTGTTACATAATCGATCACCGTGGGCCCAACATAAGTGCCGTTTTCTTTTCCCTTCACTTTGGTGTTGCGGCCATCCACTAAAATTTTTGCACCATCTCTTTCTGCTTCGCCAATATATCTTTCAATCCGTTCTTTACTTTCTTTGCTGATAACGGCACCAAGATTTTCTCCGGGGATGATCTTTCTTGCTTCTTCGCAAATTTTGTCAACGATGCTGTCCACATTACCCACACCGATCATGGCGGAAGCGGCCATACAACGCTGACCGGCACAACCACTCATGCTGGCTGCAACATTTTGCGCTGTCATTCCGGGAATAGCATCGGGTAATACCATCAAATGATTTTTGGCTCCGCCCAGTGCTAACGCTCTTTTAAAATTTGAAGTAGCTCTCTGATAAACTATCTTGGCCACTTTGGTAGAGCCAACAAAGGAAACCGCTTCGATGCCGGGATGGTCGCAGATGGCTTCTACTATTTCCACATCACCATGAACGATATTGAAAACACCATCAGGTAGTCCAGCCTCTTTTAATAGTTCGGCCAGTTTGCCGCAGCAAAGCGGCACTTTCTCTGATGGTTTCATTATCATACAGTTTCCCAAAGCAATGGCATTCGGTAGTGTCCAGTTGGGCACCATGGCCGGGAAATTGAATGGAACGATACTCGCCACCACTCCCAGCGGCACATGCTCTGTTCTGCATTCTACACCTTTACTTACTTCCAGTATTTCGCCTGTTACTAATTGTGGCAGGGAAGTAGCGAACTCGGTCAACTCAATACATTTTTCTATTTCAGCCACCGACTCTCCGTAGGTCTTGCCATTTTCTTCGCTGCAGAGTTCCGCCAGTTGTTTCAGATCTCTTTCTAATAAGGTCTTATAACGGAAGAATACCTGCACTCTTTCTTTGATAGGGGTTTTGCTCCAGGTGGTAAAAGCGGCTTTGGCAGCTTTTACGGCTGTGTCCAGGTCTTTAGCGGTGGACATGGGTACAGTGGAGAGCAAGGTGCCATCGAGCGGGGAGATGACATTCAGGGTTTTGTCGGAAGTGGCAGCTACAAACTTTCCACCAATGTAATTCTGAACGGGAGGATATTTCATGTTATAAGTTTCTTTTTTAGATTTTGGTTAAATGGGGTTTGATAAACGGAGACTCAGAGGCACAAAGACACAAAGAAAAGATTTTGGAAAAAGTTGTTTTCTTCTCCGTGCCTCCGTGTCTTGGTGCTTTTGCGTTTCAAAATGTATTTTCATTTTTATCAATTATAAATATACTTAAATTGCTGGTCATTACAACCTAACAACCTCAATTTCAATGACCCCGGAAAGACATCAGCGACTCACTTCGGTATTAAATAAACGGCAGGGCGATATTACCCTTGTGCTGGAAAATGTTTTTGACCCGCATAATATTTCGGCCGTAATGAGAACGGCAGATGCAGTAGGGGTACAGGATATTTACATTCTCAATACTAAAATACCCCGCCACAAAAAATGGGGGGCAAAAAGTTCGTCCAGCGCCGCTAAGTGGCTTACTATACACCAGTATGAAGATGCCGCCGAATGTTTTTCATCACTAAGAAAACGCTATTCAACCATTTTAACCACCCATCTCAGCAGTGATGCCGTAAGTTTACACAGCATTGATTTTACCAAAAGTATTGCCCTCGTATTTGGTAATGAACACAGCGGTGTGAGTGATGAAATAAGGGCATTGGCAGACGGGAACTTTATTATTCCGCAGGTGGGTATCATTCAATCACTGAACATCAGTGTGGCCTGTGCCGTTACTTTGTATGAAGCCTTCCGGCAAAAGACCAATGCCGGGCAGTACAACCAGCCGGGTTTGGATGCCGTCAGGTATAATGAGCTTTTTAAGGAATGGGAGGGTAATAGTCGATAGTTGATAGTCAATAGTCAATAGTCGATAGTTAATAGTCCATGGTCAATAGTTAATAGTCTTGAGGTATGTGGAAATATAATTTACTCATAGTTTCGTTCTTCATCAGCAACTTTGCTTTTGGGCAGCAGGTAAAAAGTATAAAGATCACTGAGCTGGAGAAGATCATTGCTGAAAGCAAAACCCCGCTGATCATAAACATGTGGGCCATCTGGTGCGTTCCCTGCATCGAAGAGTTGCCTTATTTCCAGGAGGAGGTAAAGAAACATAATGCTTCGCCAGGCTCAGCAGATAGTGTACGGTTATTGCTGGTGAGTCTTGATTTCAAGGAAGCTTTTCCGGCCGGTATTGTTAAGTTTATGAGCAAACGTAAAATAACAGCACCGGTTGTATGGCTGGATGAAACCGATGCGGATTACTTCTGTCCAAAATTCGATGTAAAATGGTCAGGAGCAATTCCGGCAACCCTTTTTATTAATAATAAATCGGGCTACCGGAAATTTGTTGAGGAACAGCTCTCACATGAGGAGCTGAAAACGGAAATCATGGCTTTACTCGAAACTCGTTAAATGGCTCGTTCTCTTTCTCTCTCCATTTCTTCCTTTGCTTTTGCCAGAATGTATAAGAAATAAATACCTGCACCCAGACTTACCAGGGCGAGGATAATTCCCATAACACTACTATGGTAAATGGCTTTGGCAAGGCAGAAACCTACCAGGATCATAAAACTGAAAATAATGATGCGGTTAAGGGTTTGTCTGGAGGGCATAAGCTGTGGTTTTCGGTGAGTGTTGAAGTTATTTCAAAATATGGGATGCATCCACAAATGCATTCCATAAAGTTTTTGTAAAAAAAAATACCCCCGGCATTTCCGGGGGTATTCAAATATCAAAAAATGATTTATTAAAGCCGCTTAATGGAGCATCCAACAGAACGGGATTCCTTTACCGACACTTCCTTACCGGCATTTAGTTCCTGAATGGCCTCAACCAGGTGTTTCCGGTTTACAGCTGATGCATCCGATGGATTATCATCAATGGCCCCGTGGTACACCAGTTTGCCTTCACCATTAAAAAGGAAACACTCTGGGGTGCGGTTGGCACCGAAAGCATCAGCCAGGGCAGAATTCTTATCTACCAGGTAATACCAGTTATACCCCTGTGCTTTTGCATAGGCCTTCATATCTTCAAATGAATCATCATCACCTCTTTTGGCTTCATTCGAGTTCAATATGGCCACACCAATTCCGTAGCCCTCTGCATATTTACAGGCTTCATAAGTGCGGGACTGATTTTTTACAACATAAGGGCAAGTGTTGCAGCTGAACATCACCAGCAGGCCTTTAGTTGTTTTCGCTTCTTTCAGGGAAATTTCTTTACCTGAAATATCTTTCATTTTCGCATCAGGACTGGGAATAGGTGCGCCAATGGGTAAAGGGTCGCTTGTCCAGTTAAGAGAAATAGCCAGTGCCGCAACTGGCAATGCCGCAAAGAATATTTTTTTCATGACGTTGATTTTATTGTTACCCAAATTTCGGAATTTATATCAATTGGTCTGTGCCGTCTGCGGGGCTATCTTTCCGTTCGTCGGCAATTTTTTTAAGTGAATTGATGCTTACGTTCAGCTCAAACCCTATTAAGAGGATAAGTGAGTTAATGAAGATAAGCACCATGAGAATCAGTACGGTACCTATGGAGCCATACACCTGGTTATAATTGCCAAACCGGCTTACCCACCAGGAAAACAATAAGGTAAGCACCAGCATCAGGGCGGTAGCAAGGATGGAGCCGGGGTTGATCAATGGCCACTTTTTATCCACCGCAGGTGCATGCCGGTAGATATAAGAGATACAGGCAAAGAACAGGAAAATGATCACCAGCCACCGGGCATTAACGATAATGCTTATCAACGTGGCGTTTTCAATACCGAAAACTTTCAACACAGTTCCCCGGCCGATCAATAACAGGATGCAGGCGAATACGATGATAAATAAGACAAAGGTTATTTTCAGTGCAATTACCCTTTTTTGAAAGCCGGTCCTTTTTCTGAACCCGATATAGTTTTTATCAAACGACCGCATAATGCCCATGATTGCATTGGAGGAAAAGAACATGGACAATACAAAACCCAGTGACAGCAATCCATTCCGGGGATTGTTAATAAAGTCTTTCAGGAAATCAATCAGTACGGAATTATCTTTTTCACCAGGGATCACATCTTTTATCAACCCGAACAATTCATTCTGTATCTGTTCTGTGATCGGGAAAAAAGGAATGAGGGTAAAAAGAAAGATGATGGCCGGAGGAATGGCCATAAAGAAATTGTAAGCAATGGCCGAAGCCCTTTCCGTCATGCCCACTGTTTTTACCTGGCTGATAAAGAACATCACCACATCATAGATCGGAATACTCCGGAAGCCGGGCAGGGAAGTGGCTTTACTTCTGCTGATGATGATCCTGGCAGGTGCAGAACTGCCGATTTTGTGTACTATTTTGGAAAAGACCGGCATTATTTATTGGCGTTAGCCTTTTTAGACGAATCCATTCTTCGGGTAAGTTCCTGCTGGTACAGCCTTGCATACTTCAAATGGTCATCATAGTCGCTGGTAAAAATGCTGCTGCCGTCAAATTTATGGCTGGCTACAAAATACAGGTAATCTGTCCTGGGTGCATCCAGCACAGCATCAATGGTTTCAATGGATGGAGTGCAGATAGGCCCGGGCGGCAAGCCGGCGTACATGTAAGTATTATAAGGAGATACTGTTTGAAGATGAACTCCCAAAATCCTTTTCAGGGCAAAATTCTTCATGGCAAATTTTACAGTTGGATCAGCCTGCAGTTTCATTCCTGTTTTTATCCTGTTGAGATAAGTGCTGGCAATATTGGATTTGTCCACTTTCTTATTCGTTTCTTCTTCTACAATTGATGCAAGGATGATCACCTGTAAAGGCGTAAGGTGCAGGCTGTCTGCTTTTATTTTTCTTTCCGTGGTCCAGAATTTTTTATAAGCCGTATAGAATTGCTGAAAGATCTTATCCGGGCTGCTGTTCCATTTTAAATTGAAAGTGTATGGCATTACCACTGCCATCACCGTATTGGTATCCACCCCGTATTTCTTCAGTGAATCATTGTTATTTAAAAATCGGATCATTTGCAGTGAATCGCATTCCACATCAAATTTCTTCCCTAATCCCATTTTACCGGCAAAGAGTTCCTTAGTCCGTTCTTTGATGATCACCATCTTCACATCGGGTTGCTCGCCACTACGCAATACTTTCGCCAGTTGGAATATGCTTATCCCGTTGTTGAACTTATACCTTCCCGGAATGATCTTTTTGACTTTTAATAAGCGGCAAGCCAGGTCAAACCCACCACCGCTGATATACTTTTCTTTGATCAGCTGTTCTTTTACGCCGGATACGGTTGTTCCGCTTTTAATGTAGAAATAATGGCTTTCTTTATTGGCAACGGCAGGACGGAACAATTTATAGCTGATAAATCCGCCAACAGCCAGCAGTACTGCTAAAATGCCCAGGATGATCTTTCTTTTCATAGTTGACACACAAAATAAATAAAAAACCCCGTGTCGCCTAAGATGACACGGGGTGTATGAGATATTTGTAATAAGTTATTTTGGCGTGTTGGCTGGCGCAGTTCCCGGGGTAGTGGCCGGAGTAGTAGCTGGCGTAGTGCCGGGTAATGTGGTTGTGCCCGGAGGAGTGGTAGTTGCCGGTCTTGCGGGAACCGTTATTCCTTCGGCTTTATTTTCCTGCTGGGCACCGGCTGGTGCTGAGGAGATGAACATTACTGACATCAGGCACAATGCTGCAATTACTCCTGCAAAGACCCAGGTCCCCTTTTCCAGTACATCTGGTGTTTGCTTTACACCCATGAACTGGTTGCTGAAACCGGCAATATTACCTGCCAGGCCGCCGCCTTTGGGGTTCTGTACTAACACAATAAAGCTGAGTACAACAGATGCTAAAACGATCAGTATAATAAATAAAATAGTCATGTCAGTTCAATTTCTTTAATTCCTCAATTTTCGCTGCAAAATAAGTGCTTTTAGCGGGTTCGAGCAAACTTAATTTGTTGTAAATATCAATTGCTTTGACCGAATTCCCCTGTTTTTCCCAAACTTCTGCCATCGCCTCTGTTACAATATCCTTTTCCATAAGTGAATGGGCAGCCAGTTGGTCCACCTTATGATCCCCGGCAGTTTCCACGGTCTTTGCCATTTCTGTTACCGGCAGCCGTTTCATTGTTTTAAGCCATTCAGTAAAGCTTTTCAACTGCATCCCGAATTTATCCTTTGGCTTATCTTCTCCTTTAAATTGTATTCCCTGGGAGGCAAAATAGTCCACCGTATAAAAAGGCTCGAATACCAGTTCAGCTTTTGCCGAATCTATAGCTTCAATCTTCAGTCCGGGAATTTCCAAAGGGGCTTTGGCTTCTGTTTGCTCCACCATTTCTGTTGCAGGTTCGGCGGCAGCTACGATTTCCGTTGCTACTGGTTCCGGGGCTGCTTCAGTCATAAGTTCAGTTACCACCGGCACAGTTTCAGGCGGAGCTTCAGTTATAACTTCTGTTATAGCAGGCATGGCTTCCCGTGGGGCTTCAATCGCCTGATCCGGTAGTACGGGCGTTTGCACCTTTTTTTCTGCTGGTACAATTGCAGCGGCGCCGGTGTCATTAAGAAGCTGCTCCACCCAAAGCGGGTTATGAAAGAACAAATAGGTTTTTTGTAACTGGTCGTCGTATTTCTCTGATTTTTCTGCCTGCAATTTTTTGGTCAGCAATAATTGGGCAGCTCCAAAAAAAGGATTCTGTTCAGCAAATTGCTGCAACTCCTGCAAGCTGCATTGCTCCAGGGATTCTTTTTGAAGCAGTGATTTTACCAGTTGGTCGATCCGGGGATTCATTGTTACAAGATAAGGGTAAAACCGCATTTGTGAAAGCGGCACTGGAACTGATATTGTTACCAGTCGGAGAATAATTTATTAAAAATATCGTCAATTAGAATTCGTATCAGCTCCTCCATTTTCGATGTTTCGGCCTGCTGAAAGGTCTGGTTGCCCGGAAATTCCACACTACGGGTCACATCATGTTCTTTTGTATTGCCTGATTTTCTGTCGTTCAGCGTTATATGCACCGTTACTGTCAGCCGGTTGTTAGATGCCTGCTGACCGGAGATAGCGGAAGTACTAAAGGTGTATTCCCGTACATAGCCACTGATCTCCCAATCGGCATTATCGCCATTGGTTTGCGACAGCTTGGTTTGTCCAACGATCTTTTGCCTAAGTTTATCGGTAAGCTTGGGACTAAACTGCGGGTTTACATATTGTGCCCTGTTTTCCAGGTAAAGTACTTTGACCGTTTTAATGCTGTCCGGAACAGAGCCGGCCTCATTAAAACGGTACACTCCGCAATTCGTATTACTTGCCAGTACTACCATCAAAACGGCAGACAACAGTATCAACGATATTTTTTGTGCAACTTTCATAGGTCATCCAATCCGTATTCTTTTAATTTCCGGTATAAGGTCCGTTCACTGATGCCGAGGTCAAGTGAGGCATCCCTTCTCCGTCCTTTATGTTTTTTAAGGGCCCTTAGTATCAGGTCTTTTTCTCTCTCGATCATGTTAAAACTTTCTTCCACCTCTACATGTTCATGTATGTCGTTGTTCATTATCACAGATTGTCCGTGCTGGGAGGCTGCTTTTATGTCAATATTACCAGCCGGCAAGGCTGTTAATCCCTGGTGTCCTTCATTTCCTTTTATTACAAAAGCTTCAGAAGCTTTCAGTTCATTAATGAATCCCTGGTTTTGCGCCACCATATTTGGATTTTGCAACACTTCCAGGAACATCCGCTTCAGTTCTGTAACATCCTTTTTCATATCAAAGAAAAGTTTGTACAGGATCTCTTTCTCATTTGCATATTCCTGGATATTGCCATTGGCTGCGTGTATTACTGCGGGCAACCGGTTGCTTGAATAAGGCTGCAGGAATTTCTTTAAAACCTCTGCTGATATTTGTTTCTCTTGTGAAAGAACTGAGATCTGCTCCGCAATATTCTTTAATTCCCGCACATTACCCGGCCAGGGATAATTTATTAACAGGTTTTTTGCTTCCTCATCCAGCTGCACGGGTGATGTTTTATACTTATTGGCAAAGTCGGCCGCAAATTTCCGGAACAACAAATGAATATCTTCCGGCCGGTCGTGCAGTGCCGGCACACGGATAGGCACCGTACTTAACCGGTAATACAGATCTTCCCGGAATCGTCCGATCTGTACCAGTTGCAACAGGTCTTTATTAGAGGCGGCAATTACCCGTACATCTGTCTTTTGTGTTTTAGAAGAACCCACACGGATGTATTCACCGGCTTCCAGCACCCGCAGTAATCTTGCCTGTGTGCCCAATGGTAATTCGCCAATTTCATCTAAGAAAATGGTACCGCTGTTCACCGTTTCAAAATATCCTTTCCTCGCATCTGCGGCACCGGTAAATGATCCCTTTTCATGACCAAACAATTCCGAATCGATAGTGCCCTCAGGAATGGCGCCGCAGTTGACCGCAATGAACGGGTTATGCTTGCGGGCAGACAGCGAATGAATGATCTGGGAAAATACTTCTTTACCCACGCCACTTTGTCCGTAAATCAAAACAGTGAGGTCGGTATTGGCCACCTGCTCTGCCACCTGCAACGCATAGTTGAGGGCAGGAGAGTTGCCGATGATGCCAAAACGATTTTTTATAGATTGAATATCCATTTATTTATTGTTTGAACCTGACTGTCGGCAGACAGGTTATTAAGTAACAGGTATTAACTAATAATTGTTCCGAGCAATGTTCCTTGTGTGCAATCATTTGCTTTCACATTCACATAGTCTCCTTTTTTCACGTTATAATTTTCTTTACGGAAAACAAACACCTTTCCTTCTGAGCTTCTGCCCATCCAGTCATCTGTGCTTTTTTTACTTTCGCCTTCAATTAATATGGTAAATATCTTTCCGATATCCCGTTTGTTGCTTTCCAGCGACAGCCTGTTTTGCAGGTCCACCACTTCCTGCAGTCTCCGTTTCTTTACGTCGAGCGGCACATCATCTTTAAAACGACGTTGCGCCAGGGTGCCCGGCCGCTCCGAATAGAAGAACATATACGAGTAATCATATTGAGCATATTCCATAATGCTCAGCGTATCCTGGTGGTCTTCTTCTTCTTCGGTACAGAAACCGGTAATGATATCGGCACTGATGCCACAACCGGGGATGATCTGTTTGATCCGGTCCACTTTAGCCATATACCATTCCCGGGTGTAAGTACGGTTCATCAGTTGCAATATCCTGGAAGAGCCACTTTGCACCGGCAAATGAATATAGTTGCAGATATTTTCATACTTCGCAATGGTGTGCAACACTTCATCCGTAATATCTTTCGGATGTGAAGTAGAGAAGCGAACCCGCAACAGCGGTGATATCAGCGCCACTTGTTCCAATAATTGTGCAAACGTAACTGCCACCTGCCGTCCATCAGCTGTGGTCTGTGACTCGTTGTCGGTGTAATAGTAGCTATCTACATTTTGTCCGAGCAGCGTTACTTCCCGGTATCCATTTTCAAACAGGTCAGTACATTCGGCTATGATGCTTTCTGCACTGCGGCTTCTTTCTCTTCCCCTGGTAAAAGGCACCACACAGAAGGAACACATATTGTTACATCCCCGCATGATGCTGACAAAGGCACTCACGCCATTGCTGTTCAACCGAACCGGTGAAATATCACCATAGGTTTCATCCCTGCTCAGTAATACATTCACCGCTTTTTGTCCTCCTTCTGCTTCTTCCACCAAAGCAGGTAAGGAGCGATAAGAATCCGGACCCACAACCATGTCCACCAGCTTTTCTTCTTCGAGCAACTTGGCTTTCAGCCGCTCTGCCATACAACCCAGCACACCTACCAGCATCCCCTTTTTTACTTTCTTCAGTTTTTTGAATTCTGTGAGGCGTTTTCGAACGGTTTGTTCTGCTTTCTCCCGGATAGAGCAGGTATTAATGAATATAAGATCGGCCTCTTCCACGTTGCGGGTGGCACCAAAACCTTCGTTATTTAAAATAGAGGCCACGATCTCGCTGTCGGCAAAATTCATGGCACAACCGTAGCTTTCGATGTAAAACCGTTTTTTATACAGGTTGGGGTCAACAGTAAAAGGCGCAAAAGCCTCACCCTGCCGGTTTTCGTCGTGCTGGTTCTGCTCAATCCCGGCCGCCTTATCTGTCACTAGATCAATCATAAAATGTTCGATTGGAGTACAAATATACTGCTAAGGCCCTTATGTATGACAAGATGTCAGTACCTCAACCCGGTCCTTTGTTACTGAAAACAACCGTTCAGCCACTTCGCTGTCAATGGATTAACTCACTTGGCTGTATCTTTACCCGGCCTGTGGAAACCAGGTTTTATTCCCGATTTGAAAAAACTCGCCTTACTTACCATCCTTTCAGCCTTTGGCTTTACTTCCTTTTCCCAGGGAACGGATCCTGGCGTGGTAACCGGTACCGTACTGGACGAAGCCAAAAAAGCCCTGGAAGGTGCTACGGTGGTTTTAATACCACTAAAAGATACCACCAAACGCAGGGTTACTGCTACAGACAAAACTGGCAGTTTTATTTTTGAAAAACTGTCATTCGGGTATTACCGGCTTCGCTTTTCCAGCTCCGGTATGCAGCCATTGGTATTGGACAGTATTAATTTTCGTGCAGAACGATTTGACTTTAACCTGAATGATGTGGTGCTAAAACTAAATGCAAGCTCCCAACTGGATGAAGTGATCGTGTATGCGGAGAAACCACTCATACAATCGAAGGATGGCAATATTACTTTTAATGCAGGTGAATCCGCCATTGCCGCAGGTAGTAATGCCAGCGATCTGCTGACCAGCGTACCGCTTGTTTCCAAAGATCCCACCGGTAAAATAACTGTGCGTGGAAAGGAACCTAAGATATTGATCGATGACAAACCGGTAGAATTGAATTTGCAGCAGTTGCAGGACCTGCTGGAATCGATGCCTGGCAGCTCCATTGAAAAAATAGAAGTGATGACCAACCCGCCGCCGCAATATGCTAATGAACAGGGAGGCGTGATAAACATTACCACTAAAAAAGGAAAAGTAGGAAGAAGCGGGCGGCTCAATATTTCTGCCGGCAGCAGGGGAGAAGCAGGTCTCAGCGGAAATTTCAGCTACCGCAAGCAAGGCTTTTCGCTAAGTATCAATGCAGGTGTGGGATATAACCGGTTGCAAGGCGATGGGTATTCCATCCGGAATAATATCTATGCAGATTCAAACAACTTCTTCAATACCAAAAACAACTACCTGAATAAGAACTGGCGACCCAATTTCCGGTTCAACCTGGACTATGATATTACAAAAACGCAATCAATCAATTTTGTATTGCAATTCAACCAGAATAATTTCAACAATAATAGTTCTACGGAATACACCAACATCAACCGGTTTGGTGCTATTTACCGGCTTAGTGAAAGGGACATTGTAAATAATGGAGACAACTATAGTCCTAACGCCAATTTTACCTACACGAAAAAAGGCAAAGTGGCCGGGGAAACATTGAAGATCATTACCGGTGTCAATTTTTCCATCAATACATCAGACCGGGATTTTTACCAGCAATTCTTTTATCCCGATCATACACCCAACGGCACCGACTCCACCCAGGAGCAACTAACGGATAACAAGACCAGCGGTTATAATGTAAGAGTAAACTACGACCGTCCATTGAGTAATAAAAAAACGTTTATATCCGCCGGCACTTATTACGGTCGTACCAATAGTCATATTGAAGTGGATGCCAGTTACCTGAAAAAGCCCGAACTGATCTTTTTGCCATCTGGGTTGTTAAGCAATGAGTTTAAATTTCACCAGGGGGTAATGAACCTGCGGTTTTCTGTACGGCAGATAGTAAAAGAAAATTTCAGTATTACAGCCGGTACTTCTGCTGAATTTACTGCCATCCGGTTTGAGTTGTTCAAAGAGAACAGGGACGCTAAGAATAATTACCTCACCTGGCTTCCCTTTGCCAATATCAACCGCAACTGGAAAGAAAAGCTCAATCTTACACTGGCCTACCGGCGCACGATCCGTCGCCCCGGCATCAACGAACTGAATCCAACTATTGACTTTGGTGATCCGTATAATGTTCGCTTTGGTAATGAGAACCTGGTTGCTTCCACCGCTCATAACTTTGACCTGGTGCTGGGCCGCACCCGGAAAGCTAATTTTATCAATCTCGGTTTGGGATATAATATCGTTGAAGATATCTTTAGCCAGGTAAGGACCTTATTGCCGGATGGGAAAACACAGATCACCTGGGAGAATATCAGCGGAAGGAAGGAGTATGAACTCAGCAGCTGGGGTGGTTTCACCCTTTCCAAAAAGATCAAGCTGAACCTGAGCGGCAGTTATACCTATAATGAATACAGCAGCTTTGACAAAACGGTGAACCGGTATCGCAATGGCGGTTCTTTTACTTCTAATATCAATACCACCTTTACACCTAAAGACATCTGGAATTACACGGGCAGTTTTACTTTCAACCGTTTTGCTAATCCTCAGGGTTATGCCCGTTGGAGCTGGAGCATGAATGTGGGCATACAACGAAAATTCTTCGAAAAGAAACTGACGATAACGGCTAATATCATTGATCCATTCCTGCAGGAAAACAGAAACTACACGTACGGTACCAATTTTAACCTGCAAAGTTTCAGTACGGCGCAAACAAGAAATTTCAGGTTGAGTGCGGGGTATAATTTTACAAAGGTGGTGAAGAAGGCGGTGCGTTGAGTTGTCTGACCGTCCCGGTCTGACAAACTCTAACTTATCAGACCGGGACGGTCAGACAAGCAGACGGTCAGACAAGTATTTTACTCTTCAACCAACTCTCTTTCACCGGCACGACCCATTGATGCTCCAACTGCTTTTTGGTTTCCACAAGGTTATTGAAGTATAAGGTATCAGCATTAATAAACCCGTTTTCTGCAGCATAAGATAGTTGAGACAGGGGTAGCAGCTCTATTTTATCTTTTAGTACAAAAGCAAGGGTGGTGCGGTCGAACATATTTACCTGGTAGCGTTGTTCAATGTCTTTGATCAGCCGCACAGAACTATCTGTACTGCAACCACTGACGCCGGTAGCCGTTTCATCGGCGAGCAAAACAATAAACTGTCCGAAGAATAAATGCGCTTCTCCTTTTACCGGCGTACCATGGCTTTTCCACTGTGTGGTAAAATCCTTCAGCAGGTCTTCTATTTCAAACGCTTCATTTAAAGTGAACAGGCGATTGCACTGGTATATCCATACCCGGGAGTCAGGATGAAAATCTTCGTTGAGCAGGTGTTTGTAGTCGAAATTCATAAACACAAAGTTAAGCCATACTGGCTGCTACCAGTTCGGCCACATCCATTACTTTCACGTCATCTTCTTTATCAGCCAGCTTTACGCCATCGGTCATCATGGTATTGCAAAAAGGACAGGCAGATGCGATAATGGAAGCACCGGTTCCGATGGCTTCATTACTTCGGTCAATATTGATACGGGTGGTCCCTTTTTCTTCTTCTTTGAACATTTGGGCACCGCCGGCCCCGCAGCAAAGCCCGTTGCTTTTGCAACGCTTCATTTCCACCAGTTCGGCATCCAACGCTTCCAGCACTTTGCGGGGCGCTTCATAAATATTATTGGAACGGCCGAGGTAACAGCTATCGTGGTACGTAATTTTTTTGCCTTTAAAGGCACCGCCATCCTGTAGTCTTATTTTTCCTTCATCGATCAATCCTTGTAAGAAAGTGGTATGATGGATCACTTCATAGTTTCCTCCCAATGCCGGGTATTCATTCTTCAGCGTATTAAAGCAATGGGGGCAGGCCGTCACTATCTTTTTGATACCATAGTTATTCAATACCTGGATATTCTGATAGGCCATCATCTGGAACATGAATTCATTTCCGGCACGGCGTACGGGATCGCCGGTACACATCTCTTCCTTGCCTAAGATGGCATAGCTTATTCCA
>CAYUCU010000078.1:15815-17117 GCA_964443345.1 uncultured Chitinophaga sp. | reverse complement strand
ATGCCCTGTCATAATATGTTTCAATTCTGGGTTTCCCCCTCTGGCGGAGAGGGTAAGGGAAGGCTTAGCTGCCAATTGTACCAGCGAAGTGCCGATGTGTTTTTAGGTGTGCCTTTTAATATCGCTTCTTATGCTTTATTAACGATGATGATAGCACAGGTATGCGATCTGCAACCCGGAGAATTCATTCACACTTTCGGCGATGTGCATATTTACAATAACCACATGGAGCAGGTAAAACTGCAATTGAGCCGGGAACCATTCCCACTGCCCTCCATGAAACTGAATCCGGCGGTAAAAAACATCTTTGATTTCAAGTTTGAAGATTTTACCTTAGAAAATTATCAATCTCATCCGGCAATAAAGGCACCGGTGGCGGTGTAAGGCACGGCCTTCGGCCCCTGTCCCCGCCGCGGCGGGAGACTTAGATCAAGTAGTCATTCTTAATTCAAGGATTTTTTGTAATAGTTAGTTTTTTAATGAAGCCAGCTTCAGTTTTTCATGGCATCGCCTGTTGTGTCACTCACTTCATCTTCCTGTTCATTACTCAGCTAATTACATAAAGGAATATTTCACAGCTCCCTGCTGCGGCGGGAATAGGAAAAATTCAATTATAAAACTATCAATGGGGGCTTTATCTTTGGGTATGACCATCTCATTCGTAGTAGCAGCAGCAACCAACAATGCCATCGGAAAGGATGGGAAGATGCCGTGGCATTTGCCCAACGATATGAAGCATTTCAAAAATGTGACCTGGGGCATGCCGGTATTGATGGGACGAAAAACTTTTGAATCGCTGGGTAAAGTATTGCCCGGAAGAAAAAATATCGTTGTCACCCGCCAGCCCGGCTGGAAAGTGGACGGAACAGTAGCCGTAAAAAATATTGAGGATGCCTTATTTGTGGCCCAGGAAACAGATGCCAACGAAGTGATGGTGATCGGTGGTGGCGAAATTTACAGGGCCTTGTACGATAAAGTAAAACGCATTTACCTTACCCGGGTGGAAGCCGAACCCGAAGCAGATACTTTTTTCCCTTCAATTGATCCAAAGGAATGGTACCTCGTCAGCCAGAAGAACCATGAAGCAGATGAGAAGAATGATTATAACTACTCGTTTCAAATATGGGAGCGACTGTAATGAGGAAATTTGAAAATGAGGAAATGTGGAAATTAGGGAATGTGGAAATTAGGAAATGTGAAAATGAGGAAAACTTAAGTGTACTAATGTATATTGATCTTCGTTGCTTACTATTGACTATTGACTATTGACTATTGACTATTGACTATTGACTATTGACTATT
>CAYUCU010000078.1:7712-15715 GCA_964443345.1 uncultured Chitinophaga sp. | reverse complement strand
TTGACTATTGACTATTGACTATTGACTATTGACTATTGACTATTGACTATTGACTCTCATGTATCCTGCATCCAAACTTGCATTCAAATACCTCAAGTACTACCTCGCCTCCTCCAACGGAAAAGGTCACGGCACTCATTCGCCTTTCATCTTTCATTTTATCACACAGGTATTGAATGATAAAAAGCAATACCCGGAGTATGACAAGGTGGAGAAGTTGCGCAAGCAATTACTGGCAGATGATACCTTACTTACCATTGAAGACTTTGGCGCCGGTTCTTCCACCAGCAAGACCAACCAGCGTACCATAGCCTCCATCGCAAAGAATGCCGCCAAACCAAAGAAGTTCGGGCAATTGCTTTTCCGCATGGTAAAACAATACCAGCCGCAAACTATACTCGAACTCGGCACCTCGCTTGGAATCACTACTTCTTATTTATCCCTTGCAAAACCCGATGCGCAATTGATAACTATGGAAGGAGCCAAAGAAGTAGCGGCCACGGCCGAAAGAAACTTCCAAAACTTAAAACTCCGGAACATTTCCATCACCGAAGGAAACTTCGATCAGAAACTATCATCTGTTATCTCTCACCTCTCATCTATAGATCTATCTTTTATCGACGGCAACCACCGGCAGGAGCCTACCGAAAGATACTTCCTGGAACTGCTTTCCAAAACGCATAACGATTCTATTCTCATCTTCGACGATATTCACTGGAGCCATGAAATGGAGCTGGCATGGGCAACCATAAAAAGCCATCCCTCAGTCCGCTGCACGGTCGATCTTTTCTTTATCGGTATCGTATTTTTCCGGCAGGAATTTCGGGAGAAACAGGATTTTAGTATAAGATATTAGTTATTAGTTATTAGCTATTAGCTGATAGCTATGAGCTTTTAGCTCGCCCAGAGAACAAAGAGAAAAAGAGAACATTCATTTGCTGAGCAGAGAACGGGACCCTGAAGAGTGCGACGCAAGGGACGATGATCAGGGAACCGAACCCCGAGTACCAAAAAGTATGGTAGAATTGCCGAAGAGGCCTCTGAATAAACCAGGAAGAAATTGTATTTTTCTGTGTATCTGTGCCTCTTTGGCAAACTTTCTTTCTGCGTATTTGTATTTCTCAGCGCCTCCCCGTCTCTGCGGTTAAATTTTCTTTTTGCCGGAGGCAAACATCATCGTCCCGGCGTTTATTTTTCACTATGTGGCTCCCAAAAAATCAATATCTTCACGGCCACCAGAAAATTCAATTTTCTACTCATAACACAGATTCAATATGACGATTGGTGTTTTAAAAGAACCCGCCCATGAAACCAGAGTATCGCTTCTTGCAGAAGCCGCCGCCACCCTCACCAAAAAGGGTATTACTGTACTCGTAGAATCCGGAGCTGGCGAAAAAGCCTTCTGCAACGATGCCGCCTACGAAACTGCCGGTGCACAAATCAAAACGAGAGCAGAAGTAATAGAATCATCGAATATATTACTGACTATCCATCCCATAGAGCAATCACAAATCCAAAACCTGAAATCAAAAATACTCATCGGCGTATATCAGCCTCTTTTTAATAAAGAAGAAATGAAGCAATGGGCCAATTCAGGGATTACTACTTTCTCCCTCGACATGCTGCCACGTACGACCCGTGCACAGGCAATGGATGTGCTGAGTTCCCAGGCCAATATAGCCGGATATAAAGCGGTGCTGACAGCCGCTGCATCCTACGGAAGATATTTTCCCATGTTCATGACCGCAGCTGGTAGCATAGCACCTGCAAAGGTGCTCATACTCGGCGCCGGAGTGGCCGGTTTGCAGGCCATAGCCACTGCCAAACGTTTAGGAGCTGTAGTAGAAGTGTTTGATACCCGGCCAGCAGTAAAAGAAGAAGTGATGAGCCTCGGCGCTAAATTCATAGAGGTGGAAGGTGCTGCCGATGCCAGTAAGGCCGGTGGGTATGCTGTAGAGCAATCAGAAGATTTTATGCAACGCCAAAAAGCAAAGATCGCCGAAAGCATTGCCAAAGCAGATATCGTTATCACCACCGCACAGATACCAGGTAAAAAAGCACCCATACTAATTACCGAAGAAATGATAAAAGCCATGCGCAATGGCTCCGTCATCATCGATCTGGCTTCCGCCACGGGCGGTAATACACCTGTTACAAAAAATAATGAAACGTTTCAATATAATGGAGTAAGCATCATTGGTAATTCAAGCCTGCAATCCACCATGCCATCTGATGCCAGTAAGTTATATGGCAAAAATGTTTTGAACTTCCTGCAACTCATCATCACCAAAGAAGGCGGGATAAACCTGAACTGGGAAGATGACCTGGTAAAAGGAAGTTGTGTGACGCATGGGGGAGAAGTGGTGCATGAAAGGGTAAAGTAAATAATTGGGAAAAGTATAATTGGGAAACCTGCCCGTCCGGCAGGCGGGTTGGGAAATCTTACTAAAGAATCAAGAGTCTTTAACGATAAAGAGATTTCCCAATTTCGAAATTCAAAATTTCAAAATAAGAAAACTATGGACTCAGCATTAAACTGGATCACCGCCAATCAGCAGATGATCTACATTGTCATCCTGATGATATTTGTCGGAATAGAAGTGATCGGCCGGGTGCCGAGTGTATTGCATACGCCGTTGATGAGTGGTGCGAATGCCATTCATGGCGTAGTTATTATTGGTGCCATCATTGTAATGGGCAAAGCCAAAAATGATGATTACCTCGCTTTGATATTGGGCTTCCTGGCAGTAGTGCTGGGCACGTTGAATGTAGTGGGCGGCTTTGTGGTAACAGACAGGATGCTGGAAATGTTTAAGAAGAAAAAGAAATAAATAATTGGGAAAAGTGGAACCTGCCCGTCCGGCAGGCGGGTTGGGAAATTGGGAAATCTCTTTATCGTTGAAGACTCTTGATTCTTTAGTAAGATTTCCCAATTCCCCAATTCCAAAATTTCAAAATTAAATCATATCTAAACTCATGGAGTTAAACATACTCACCATCTGTTATCTCATCGGCTCAGTCACGTTCATCCTCGGGTTGAAGATGCTTTCTAATCCTGCCACTGCAAGAAAAGGAAATCTCATTGCGGCAGGCGGAATGATCCTTGCTATTTTCGGCACCATCTTTTTATATGAAGACAATGGAGAGAAGCTCGGAAACTATCCGTGGATATTCGGAGGTATCGTCGTTGGAACCGTGATCGGTTTTGTAGCTGCCAAAAAAGTAAAGATGACGGCCATGCCGGAGATGGTGAGTTTATTTAATGGTATGGGCGGTGCTTGTGCTGCATTGATCTCTGCCGCAGAATTCTATCATATTTACAGGGCGCATGATGGCGCCGGTTCCACCCCGTTTGCCGAACTGGTACCTGTCGGGTTATATATCACCATTGTAGCCGGTGCTATCATAGGAACGGTTTCTTATACCGGCAGCATCATTGCCTGGGGCAAATTGAATGGAAGAGTAAAAGATTTTTCATTTAAAGGCCAGCATATTGTTAACATGATCGTGCTGGCATTAGTGATCGTATCAGCCGTGTTTGCTTACCAATCAAATGTGGGGAGCATGCTTATTCCTTTTATGCTTATCGGCTTGTTTGCTTTTGTGTACGGGATATTATTTGTTTTGCCAATAGGAGGTGCAGATATGCCTGTTGTCATTTCATTGCTCAATTCATTTACGGGTGTGGCAGCAGCCTGCGGAGGCTTTCTGTATAACAATAAAGTAATGCTGACCGGTGGTATCCTTGTAGGTGCAGCGGGCACTTTACTTACCATGCTGATGTGCAAAGCCATGAACCGTTCATTAGCGAATGTACTCATCGGTTCGTTTGGTGGTGGTAATAAGGCGGTTGCAGGTGATGCTAAAGCCCAGGGCAGTTACAAAGAGATTTCAATAAGTGACACCGCCGTATTAATGAGCTATTCCCACAAAGTATATATTGTACCCGGCTATGGATTGGCGGTGGCGCAGGCACAACATGCCTGTCACGATCTAGAAAAATTATTAGAAAGCAAAGGCGTGGAAGTGCGGTATGCTATACATCCTGTTGCCGGCCGGATGCCGGGGCATATGAACGTACTGCTGGCCGAAGCAGATGTGCCGTATGAGAAGCTGTTGGAAATGGAGCAGGCCAACGAGGAATTTGCAGCCACTGATGTGGTGCTGGTACTTGGTGCCAATGATGTGGTGAACCCGGCTGCCAAAACCGATCCCTCATCCCCGATATACGGTATGCCCATTCTTGACGTGGAACTTGCCAAAAATGTAATAGTAAACAAAAGGAGTATGAAGCCGGGCTATGCCGGTATTGAGAACGATCTGTTCTTTCAACCGAAAACGTCGATGCTCTTTGGTGATGCAAAAAAAGTATTGCAGGACCTGGTTGGAGAGATAAAGAACTTATAATGGATGGAGGGACGTTATAGCCCATAGTCCAATCCTTCATAGTTTTACAGCATGCCACTGCCACAAGAATTTTTGCACTCGCTGATCTATACCGATGGTTTCAATAAAGAGGCCTTTGAAAAAGTACACGCCTCCGGCGAACAGGTTACGTCCATCAGGATCAATCCCGCTAAGCAATCTAAAATCCAAAATATTTCGCAGAACCCTTCGGGAAAATCAAAAATCCCATGGGTTGAACAAGGTTTCTATCTCAACTCCCGTCCTTCCTTCACCTTCGATCCGCTTTTCCATGCCGGTTGCTATTATGTACAGGAAGCCAGCAGCATGTTCCTGGAGCAGGCATTGAAACAAACAGTTGACCTGTCAAAACCGCTGAAAGTTCTGGATCTCTGTGCATCACCAGGAGGTAAATCCACACATATCCAATCGCTGATCTCCAAAGAGAGTTTGCTGGTAAGCAATGATGTAATCCGTTCCAGGGCCAATGTATTAAAAGACAATATTATCAAATGGGGTTGCCAGAATGTGGTGGTCACTAATAACGACCCGAAAGATTTCAACCGGCTGGAAAATTATTTTGATGTCATTGTTGCAGATGCTCCCTGTAGTGGCAGTGGCCTTTTCCGTCGTGACCCGGAAGCCATCGGGGAGTGGAGTGAAAATAATGTGCAGCTATGCTCGCAACGGCAGCAGCGGATATTGGCTGATGTGTGGGCGGCATTGAAACAAGATGGCATACTTATTTATTCCACCTGCTCTTATTCAACAGTAGAAGATGAGGATATTACAAACTGGCTGACGAAGGAATTAAAAGCTCACTATCTGCCATTGAGGATCGATCCCGATTGGAATATTACAGATACAGGAAGCGGCTACCGTTTCTGGCCTGACAAAGTAAAAGGAGAAGGTTTTTTCCTGTCCTGCTTTCAAAAGAAAGAAGGTGATACGGAAACGTCCACCCGGGGAAAGAGCAAACCAGAACTGGCAGGAAAAAAGGAAATGGAACTGATAGCACATTGGGTTAAAACCGGGCAGCATCAGTTTATTAAATACGGGCAAACAGTATATGCATGGCCGGAAGCATTGGCTGATGATTTTTCCCTGTTATTGAAACAGCTCCGGGTCATTTATTCCGGCACCCAGGCCGGCGAATTGATGCGGGATAAACTGGTGCCGGACCATGCCCTTGCCATGAGTACTTTAGTAGCAGATACTGTTCTCAGGACCGGACTTACTTACGAGCAGGCCATCCGATACCTGCAACGAAAAGAGCTGGAATGGGAGGATGGAAAAAAGGGCTGGCAGTTAGTTACTTACGGGGATCAGCCGCTGGGCTGGGTGAATGTACTGGCCAACCGGGTGAACAACTACTATCCCAAAGAGTTACGTATATTAAAAGATAGTGTATAGCTCTAAGTAAGGCAAAAAATCCACATCTTTGCAGTCCAAATCTTGTCGGTATGAAGAAATTATCTGCCTTCTTTTCAGCCTTTTTTCTCTGTGCTTCTCTTGTGCTGGCACAAAAAAGTGACCTGGTGGTGAAAAGCAGCGACAAGGGCTTGTACCTGGAGCATAAGGTGGTTTCAAAAGAAAGTTTTTACTCTGTCAGCCGGTTATATAATGTTCACCCCAAACTTATTGCCTCTTTCAATAAACTGGATATGAGTAAAGGTTTGCAGATCGATCAGAAACTGCGTATCCCGCTTACCGATACCAACTTTACACAGCAAGGCAACAGCGGTACACCGGTTTATTACAAAGTAAAAGACAAGGAAAGCCTGGAAAGAGTGAGCAAAGCCAACAACGATGTCCTGGTTTCCAACCTTCGTAGCTGGAATAAACTTTCTTCAGACGAGGTAAAAGAAGGCAGCAAGCTGATCATCGGGTTCGTGAAAAGTAAAGAGTTGCCCTCGGTAACGATAGCACCGGTGCAGGTGCAGGAAAAAACGGAGAATCCACTGGCAGGGAATACAAAAGTGATACCGGCTGAGCCAGAAGAAAAGCCTGTAGTGAAAACAGAGCTCAAGCCCGAGATAAAAGCGGAAGAAAAACCTGTAGCAGTAACCAATACAGACCAGGGTTATTTTAAATCTCATTTTGAACAGCAGGTACGAAAAACACCCGTTTCAAAAGATGCAACTGTAACGGCTGGTATCTTTAAAACCACCAGCGGCTGGCAGGATTCTAAATATTATTTATTGATAGATGCAGTACAGCCCGGCACCATCGTAAAAGTGATCAATCCAACAAACAACAAAGCGGTGTATGCTAAAGTACTGGGAGAAATGAGCGGCATCCGGCAAAATGAAGGATTGAATATCCGCATCAGCAATGCAGCAGCCTCTGTTTTGCAGATCACCGAGCAGGACAAGTTTATTGTGAAAGTGAATTATTAATTGAAGCGGTAACCACGAAGAAATTCTTCAACTCCCATTTTTTTCTTTCCTTCTAATTGTATCTCCAGCAAATGGAGATACCCATTGGTACAGGCAATTTTAAGAAAGGTCTTTCCATCGGTTTCGTATTCTCCGTCTGTATGAGCAGGCAGGATCACTTCTTTTTTCGATTTATAGATCTTCAGCATCTTTTCATTCATAATGGTAAAGGCAGCAGGGTAGGGGCTTAATCCTCTTACAAAATTATATACTGTTTCTACCGGCTGGCTCCAGTTGATGCGGCAGGTGTCGGTATGAATTTTTGGTGCGTGCAACAACGGCTGACGGTCTTTGTCTGACGTTGTTGTTTGCGGAACTTCTTTTAAACTCCCTTCTGCCAGTCCTTTTACTGTTTTCACCAATAAGGCAGCGCCAATCTCTTTCATCTTATCATGCACGTCACCAGCTGTTTCCTCCTGGCCAATTGGAAAACTTTCCTGTAATAAAATATCACCCGTATCAATTTCATGCTTCAATTTGAACGTAGTGACACCAGTTTCTGTCTCACCATTGATCACTGCCCAGTTAATAGGAGCTGCGCCGCGGTATTGTGGTAATAAGGAGCCATGCAGGTTGACGGTACCCATGGGCGGCATATTCCAGACAAACTCTGGCAACATACGAAAAGCCACCACAATTTGAAGGTCAGCATTTAGTGACCTGAGTTCTTCTAAAAATTGCAGGCTCTTTAATCGTTCTGGTTGCAGCACCTTCAGGTTATGTTCTACTGCATATTTCTTTACAGCGCTTTGCTGCAGTTGCATCCCTCTTCCCCCGGGCTTGTCAGGAGCAGTAATGACGGCGGCAATAGTGCATTCCGCCTTTACCAGGGCATCTAATGAAGCAACAGCAAATTCCGGGGTACCCATAAAAATGATTCGCAATGATCGGTAATCTTTCATCACAGCGAAGATAAATAATTGTGCACTGAGAGCAGAGATAATCTGGTCAGTAAACGGTCTTCAGATTATTTAAATAGAACACATCGTTTTTATTATCGCTGTTCATTCCCTTATAACGGCTGAATGTATAAAGATTGTACCTGGCGGAGGTCAAAAAAACATCGGGCAGATCAGCAATTGTTTTGCCATTATCTATTACTATTAACCCATTGCCTTTGCGCCGGACCTGAATTTGATGCCGGTTCTTGTCTTTATAAAA
>CAYUCU010000078.1:0-7702 GCA_964443345.1 uncultured Chitinophaga sp. | reverse complement strand
GGTAGTGTAATACGTTTATTGAATTTCAGCGACTCCCGGTTATCATAAGAATAAACTGTTAGTGTGCCACCACCATTCCAATAGGGATCAAACCAGAGGATCACCCGGTTGAAATTACCGGCATAGCCATCATATAAACTCCAGAACATTTCCTGGTTGTCATCCAACCGGTAGCGTTCCCCGATATTGTCATAACCAATATCACCTAATGTTACAGTAAATGCCCCGCTGTTGTAGGCGATATCTTCATTCCATAGCAGATCGAATGACAGGGAGAAATTATCTTTTATCTCTTTATTGTATTGACGGGGATACCAGTACCCATCTTTAGTAATGGTAAGCCATTTGCTTCCTTTTGTTGATTGCACGACTGCATTTTTCATTCCCAACCAACCCGCAGGAAATTGCCCGTCTGTGGTCTTGTCAAAATTGATTGACACAGGCCCTTTATCTTCCTGGTTTCCTGTTGTGGTCAGTTTTGTCTCTGCCAACGAAGCATTAATGATATTGATGCCAGTTGGTTTTTTGGAGGGTTCTCCCACCATTTTTGCCAATACATCCAGATTAAACTGGCTGAAAAACAAATCCATAAAATTCTTTTTTGGCAGGTATTCATCTTGTCTTCTAAAATATAATGCGATACATTGAGGCTCGTCCTTAGGCTTTGTTTTATCAAAAAAATCTAAGTTGTCTACCCAGGCATTGTAGCCAGTACCAGGTGCAGCTGTTAATTTATCAGGATAAAAATTAGATTCGTTTACACTGATAACATAGGCTATTGCATTACTGGTTGGTTGCTGTATTGCTTCATTATACCAGTTTGTTATTTTTTGTAATTCACTCTTGTACTTTTGTAAGGTTTCTTTATTCTTTCTGATGATATCGGGCCAGTAATTTTGTTTTTCCTTTTCCGTGGCAGAAAGACTATTGAATTTTTTTTCATCATCCACTACTAACTTTTCAAACCTGGCTATTTCCAGCTTTACTCTTTTTTCATGATGGATTTTGTAAGCAGAAAACAATTCTTTATTGGTCAATTTCCTCCAGGGCAAATCCTTCCTTGCTGAAAAATAATAGCAATGTTTTAGTATTTCATCCGGCCGCCAGCTTGAATAAATGATTTTATTGCCTGCAGCATCTGTCTGTATCTCAATATTGGTAACTCTTATTCTTGATTCATTAAAAATGACCCCGGTTCCCTGTTCGGGCAAAGGAAATTTTTCTCCTTCCATTTGATTTACTGAAAAATAAACCCAGCAACCTGTTACTGCTTCTGGCTTCAGTTCATTGTATCCCCTCAGACACTCATAAGCTTTCAACATCAGGTAGTTTTCGTAAGTAGCAGGGCTATTTGCGGCGTACCAAAATGCTTTTCCTTTTGGGAAAGCAATGCTGTTGGTGGCATACAAACCATCTAATGCTACTGGCATAATACGCTGCATTTCTTTTCGGACAGGTTCACCAAATTTCCATTGGCTTGCAGGAATAGGGTCTTGAAAAGAAGGCGCCGTGTTTTGCCATAGCCATTTGCCGGGTACTTTATTTACATCAAGTGTGTTACAGTTAACTTTTACCTGTGCATAAAGCGTTGGCCCAATTATGTAAAGAAGTAAAACCAGTTTATTTTTCATCTCTAAGGGAATTATTTGGTTTTGAATAAAGTATAATTTAGGGAACTGTTCCCGGGGTCTGCCATATAAAGCAGGTAACCACCTTTTACTGCAATCAATTGCGCATTGAATTTTGTGGTTTTGCCCTGGTAACGTTTTGTGGCGGTAATACTCCAGTCAGTTACAGAAAAATTTCCTTTAAAGTCCTGTCCACCAAATTGTGCGCCGCCGTTGTTCATACTTGCAGAACGATATGTACTGCTGTAAGTGCCATTGCTGTAAAACACAAATTCATCAGTAGAGGATACGACACTCATGCCTGCATACGTACCGCTGTAAACATTGTAATATTCCACTCCTCCGCCTCCACTACCTTTCCATGTACCAACTATATCTTTTGCTGTTACTGCGAATCTGTTGGAGTTGAGCATAGGATCCACATCATTCGGATGGGGAAACTGTTGCTGGTAGCTGTTTTGTGAGGGAGCAATTACCACTATGGGTCTTGCACCACCGTTATAAACTATTTTAATTGCAACAAAGCATGTTTTACCAGTTTGCTTATCAATGGCATTACCCTGCATAAAATAAATAACAGGATATTGTACACCACTCCATTTTTCCGGGTTGCTTACAGTGAAATAAGGCGTTACATATTTGCTCCAGTAATATTCTGGTGCATCAATCGTGTTAGGCCGGGCATCATCCAGCGATTTGTCGATATAATATAAGCGTACTTCTGTTCCAGTTTTGGTAACTTTTACATAGTCAGTTGTGGGTGTGGCTGTCCAGCCATCATCAAAGTTGGTGGTGAATTTGGTAATGCCAGCGCCAGTATTATTGACAACGGGAGCATTGTTTTGGTGTACTGATTGTGTTGGCTTTCTTGCAATTTTTTTGCTGTCTGCTTTTATACCAAGCAGAAATTTATCAATAGCAGGAACATATTGTTTATCATTAAAAATGGAAATGGCACACCAGCTGACATCATTCTGGGTGAAAGTGGAAACGCTTACAATAAACTGTAGTCCCTCCGCTTCGGCTACACCAACACCCGTAACCACCTCCCAACCATTTTGTTTTTCGGTTTGTTTTTCTTTTGGTTCACCAATTTTGTACTGATTGCCTGCAAAATGTTCCCAGTCAGTTTTGAAATTAGCCTCTGGATCCGCTGCACCCTGTTGTGCAGGCCACAGATGCACCTGGCAAAAACTGTTGCCTTCTATCAGTTCATAAACGATCCGTTGCTTTTCTTCTTTCAGTTTAAATTTTGCCGGTGGTGCAAAGGAGAAAATATCATACTGTTTTAATTGCGCCTGCATACAGGAGCAGGAAGAGCCGATAAGCAGAAGAAAGAATATTTTTTTCATTTTCAGGTTTTATGATTAATGATTGATTTATTCTTTACATATTTTATATGTTTGAATTCCATTTTCTGTTTGTACCCGTAGTATATATATACCGCTTGCCAGGGTACTCATATTTATGGTATGGCTGTTATTTGTTCCAGTAATCCTTTCAGTATAAACAACATGGCCGGTTGTGGTAAGCAGCTGAAGGGTTTTCCCCTCTGTTTCTTTAAAAAATAAAGTTGTCTTGTTTCGAACCGGGTTTGGAGCTATGATTACGTTTGTTCCTGAATCTTTATTCTGCAATAGCAGGGTTGACGAATAGGTGAATCTGCCGTCCTTATCAATTTGTTTGATACGATAAAAATTTTTTCCGTTTACAGGTGATGTATGTATAAATTCATAGCGGTGTGTTATACTGCTGTTGCCGGCGGCCGCTACTGTACCTATAATGGAATAAGTGATCCCATTACTGCTCTGTTCTATTTCAAAACGACTGGTATTGGATTCTGATTCTGTTGCCCATTTTATCACCGTTGTGTTGTGTTGCCACTGGCCATTTACATACAACCAGGTTACCGGCAAAGTGGCACCGCATGAAATTTGTACCGGGGAATTCCTCTGTGTATTGGTTCCATCACCCAATTGGCCGGAACTATTATCGCCCCATGCCCATAATGTGCCGTCTGCTTTTATGGCAACAGAATGAGTAAATCCCGCATCTGTCTCTTGCCAATCATTTGAAGATCCGATTTGTTGTGGAATATCTCCAGCTCCTCCGGTAGTCCCATTGCCAAGTTGCCCATTGCTATTCAAAAAGCCATAACTCCATAGAGTATTATTATTTTTCAGGCATATACCATGAAAAAGTCCAAATTCAACTTTTCGCCAGTCATTGTCTGTGCCAGACTGATATTGGCCCGGAGCTGGTGTATTAACCCCCCAATACCACATGCTCCCATCCGTTCTGATGCCTGATGAATTATTTGAACTACTGGAAGCTGTGAGCCAGTTATCTGTACCAATTTGAGTGGGTAAAAGCTTGTCTATAGTAGTGCCATCACCTAACTGGCCAATATCGTTTAACCCCCATCCCCATAAACTTCCATCGGTTTTTATGGCCAGCGAATATAATAAGGAGGCCATTACAGTCTGCCAATCGGTTGCTGTACCTATCTGAAGTGGTGATACAACACTATTAGGCGGCATACCGTTTCCAGTTTGCCCAAATTGATTACCACCCCAGGCCCACAAAGTACCATCCGTTTTGACAGCCAGCGTATGATCAACGCCACAGGAAACAGCCGCCCAGTCATTGTCTGTTCCTATTTGAATGGGAACATTGCTATTGTTATTAGTTCCATCTCCCAATTGGGCCTCAGAATTTCTGCCCCAGGCCCAAAGGGTGCCATTTGTTTTAATTGCCAGTGAGTGTTCCGCACCTGCAGCAATAAGTTGCCAGTTATTTGCCGATCCAATTTGAAAAGGTGAGTTTTTAGCGGTGGTGGTTCCATCCCCCAATTGCCCGGAAGTATTGTCGCCCCATGCCCATAATGTGCCGTTTGTTCTTATGGCAAGTGTATGAGCATATCCGGCAGCAACTTTTTGCCAGCATTGTGCATTTGCATTTATCGATATCGAAAGGAAAATAATGATGAAGTAAAAAAACCTTTTCATAACTGATTTTTTATGTGGATACAAAACTTCAAATAATGCAGAAGCAAAACAATCCCCTGAATCCCTGAATTGGTTCTCCCCTGAACAGGGGATTTTATAGTAAAAATTGGAAATTTGCGGAATGATGTTATACTTTAGTAATGATTTATGAAAAAGAAAAACCTTTTTATACTGCTTTTATTATTTCCGGTTTTGAAACTTCCGGCACAGCGTAAACTTGCAGACAGCATTGAAATTGTTTTGAAGAAGGACCTGCCCGATAGCGTTCGTGCCGTTACAATGGTAAACAGGGCTATGTTTTATGAAGCTATTGATTCAGCAAAAGCAGAGCAATATTATAAGGAAGCATTAGACTTTTCTGTAAATAAAAAACTTTATTACCCTGCAGGATTATGTATCCGATTCAGATTAGTACCTAAAATATTAAAAGGCGAATTCACAAAGTATATTGACGATATAAATAAGGCGGTTTATTATTTATCGCTGTCTAAAGATCCAAAAGCCCGGAAACAAGAGGGGTTATTGATGGGAGACAAGGCTTCGTATTTTTATATTGACGGACAGTATGATTCTGCCATTGCCTGGAATCTGAAGGGTATATCGGTGCTCGAGGAAAATAATTATTATAACCAAACAGGGACACTATATACCAATCTTTCAGGTTGCTATGAAATTCTTCATTTAAAAGACAAACAGAAAGAGTATGTTGTTAAAGGATTAGCGGCAGCAAAAAGATCAGGAGAGCATTATCTTATTTTTGGGTCCTACCTTATGGTTTCACAATTATATGCAGGTGAGGAAGATTATAAAACAGCAATGAACTATTGTGATTCCGCCATGCTATATTATAAAAATGATTTGAGTTCTTCAAGAATTCAATTGTACTACTTAATGAGAGCACAGGCTTATGAAGGGCTTGAGAAATATGATAGTTCTGTACACTACTATAATAAAGCATATGATCTTACTAAAAGCAATAATGATGAGTGGGGGATGACGGAGCCATTATTGCGAATGGGATTTGGGTATATGAAATTAAAAAAGCTTAACGAGGCTGAAAAACTTTTGCAGGAAGGTATAGGTTTAGCTGAGAAGAATAACCTGCTTACTTTTAAAAGAACAGGGTACGAGTTGATAAGTAAATTTTATGAAGAAACTGGTAATCATAAAAAAGCGTTAGAGGCATATAAAAAGTATTATGCTTCTAATGACTCCCTGCAAAATGCTGACAGCAAAAAAATGATCCTTGACCTGGACAGGAAATATGAAACGGAAAAAAAGGAAAAGCAATTGCTGTTACAGCAGACCGCCATTCGCAAGAAAAATACCCTTAACTATATTTTAACCGGAGGCATTGCCACACTGTTATTAATCTCTTTACTTGCTTACCGTTTTTACAAGCAAAAAAGAGAACTACAAGAGCAGAAAATCGCAGAACTCGAAAAAGAAAAATTATTATCGGCCACACAATCACTTTTAAAAGGCCAGGAAGATGAACGTAGCAGGATGGCAAAGGATCTGCATGACGGCCTTGGTGGTTTGCTTAGTGGTGTTAAACTTCAATTAGGTGCTATGAAAGGAAACTTAATTTTGTCAGAAGAGCATGGCCGCATATTTAGTAATGCGCTGAGCAAACTGGATGAATCTATCAGTGAGATGCGCCGGGTGGCACATAACATGATGCCCGAGGCTTTAATGAAGCTGGGATTGCAGCAGGCCCTGCAGGATTATTGCGATGGATTGTCAGAGTCACAAGCATTCTCTGTCAAATGTGCGTTTCATGGACTGGAAAAACGAATGGACCCCTCTGTTGAAATAGTGGTGTACAGGATTGTTCAGGAGTTACTGAATAATGCAGTGAAGCATTCAGGGGCTACCAGCATCCTGGCGCAGGTAATGCGCCAGGATAACCGGCTTTCCATCACAGTAGAAGATAATGGGAAAGGCTTTGATGAAAAAGAGACTGGGTTTATAAGTGGGGCAGGGTTAAAGAATATCCAATCTAGGGTGGAGTATCTTAAGGGTCAAATCGATATTAAGTCAAAAGCTGGAAATGGAACTTCTGTTCATATAGACTGTATAATTGAAAGCAATGAATAAAATAAAAATCCTGGTAGTGGATGACCATCCGATGGTGCTTGAGGGAATGCGTTCTATGATGTTGCAAATCAATTTTGTAGAATTGAGTGGTTTGGCAGGTAGCGGGTATGAAGCAATGCAGCAAATTAAATCCCTGGAACCCGATATTGTCATTACAGATATAAGTATGCCAGAGATAAGTGGAATTGACTTAACCTTACGAATCAGAAAGGAATATCCTGCGGTGAAGGTGATTGCCATGAGCACATTTAAAGAGCGCAGCTATATATCACAAATGATACAAAGCGGTGCTGCGGGGTATTTGGTGAAAAGCGCATCCAGGGAAGAGATAGAGGAAGCTATTCTTTCTGTTTATGAAGGAAAACTTTACATGAGCCTCGATATCACCTTATCGGTTTCTGATAAAGAGGATTTGAATGCAGCGCCGGTGCTCACCAGCAGGGAAAAAGAGGTGTTACAACTAGTTGCTGATGGGTTTACCAATCCACAGATTTCTGAAAAACTGTTCATTAGTTTGCACACTGTGGACAGCCACAGGAAAAATATTCTCACTAAGTTTGGGGTAAACAATACGGCCAACTTGATTAAGCTGGCTGCAAAGCATAATATGGTGTAAAGAAAATAAGTGATGAGCTACCCCTGTGCTCAGGGGCAATTGCAGCTGCTTACTTCCAGGTCACAAAACTATTCCTGCTTACCATATATCGTGTACATGCCGCTGCCCGGGTGATCCGCATCAAGCATCTTTAGCAGCCGGGCCCCTTTTATACAGGAGAAAAAGGCATTGTACTTTTTGGGTTTGCCCTCGATGTTTGTAAAGCTGATCTGCCAGTTATTTAAAACGGTGAACCGGCCGGCTGATTTTGCATTGGCATATTTGGTGTTACCAACCATACCATTTACCACCAGGATACTCCAGTTGTAGGTATTGCCTGTACCAAATTTAAATTTTTCAGATGATTGGTT
>CAYUCU010000077.1:0-17558 GCA_964443345.1 uncultured Chitinophaga sp. | reverse complement strand
CCCGGCTCATATAGTGCCGTTGGGTGAAACTGGATGAATTCCATGTTCTCCACTCTTCCTTTTGCCCGGTACACCATCGCCACCCCATCACCGGTAGCTATAGAGGGATTGGTGGTGGTGCGATATACCTGCCCGTTACCGCCCGTAGCCAGCAAAGTGATCGTGGCCAGTATCTTTTCTATCTTATTCGTTTCAAGATTTAAAACATACACTCCGTAGCATTCCACATCCGGTGTGGCTTTGTTTACCAGGTAACCAAGGTGGTGCTGGGTAATAATATCCAAAACAAAGCAATGCTTGATGAATTCAATATTCTTTTGTGCTGCCACCGCATCTATCAATGCCCGTTCCATTTCTTTTCCCGTCACATCTTTATGATGCAGAATGCGGAATTCTGAATGGCCACCTTCCTTTCCTCGTTTGTAATCGCCATCTTCTTCTTTGTCAAACTTAGCGCCCCAGTCGATGATCTCCTGCACCCTGTCCGGTCCTTCCTTTACTACTATCTCCACCACTTTTTCATTACACAATCCATCACCGGCAATCAATGTATCTTCTATGTGTTTTTGAAAACTGTCGTTCTCCGGGTCATTCACCACGGCTATGCCCCCCTGGGCATACTTGGTATTGGTTTCATCGGCTGTGGCTTTCGTCATCACCAATACTTTCTTATCCGGAAACTGATGTGCCACTTTAAGGGCATAGGTCAATCCGGCAATACCTGAACCAATTACTAAGAAGTCTGTTTGTTGCATATTAAAATTTATTGGGCCATCTGCATTGCATATGGCATCGCCTGTTGCGTCGCACACTTGTACGTCCCGTTTTCATGGCATCTGTTGCTCCGGGTTTCACCCGGAGCTATTCACGTTCAACCCCTGTCGGGGTTTAAAGAAATATAATCCGCCGCTCCTTTCACAATAAAAAACTGCGCAGCCCCGTATGTCAGCATGATAATAATACCTGCCGCTTCAAACGGCTGATAAAATTTATCGATCGCCAGTGTTGAATCTGAAATAACGAATAACAAGGCACCGGTCATCATCCATTTACCCGCCGCTTTGTTTTTAATGAACAGCATATGCATGGCCAGCATGAACATAAAACTGATAACGATGCCATACACCAGCACCGGCACTTTCATATCCCCGAGGTGCGGTGCCAGCAGATAGATTAGCCCTGCATAATAAACTGCCACTATAACCAGTGGCCACCATTTGCTTTTCACCCCTTCCTTCTTTTTTACCAGGTGAAAGAAAATAATGTAAAAAATATGCGCCACTAAAAAAGAAGACAGGCCCAATAAGAAGAACAGGTCATTTCTTTTCACAAAGAGAAGTAATACATCACCCGCCATGGAAAAAAGCAGCGCAAACAATATCCATTTGGCTAACCCTTTAGCAATAGCTGTAACCCCGGAATCAAAATACCCGATAAGCACTGTCACAATAAGTGGTTTGAAGATCAGTTGAAGCCCTTCACTTTGTAATTGCATACCGGTCATATACCCGGCTAAGACAATTACAAAAAGCAGTATCCAGTATTTTTCTTTCATCATCATTTTTTTATACCTCCACCCAGGCGCCGTTATCTTTTATCAGTTCTATCAATTCTTCCACCGCCACGTCACTGTTCACATTGCGCTTCATCACTTCCTTGCCTTTGTACAAGGTGATCTTGCCGGGGCCGCTGCCCACATAACCAAAGTCTGCATCAGCCATTTCGCCGGGGCCATTCACGATACATCCCATGATGGCGATCTTCACTCCTTTCAGGTGATTGGTCACCGCCCGGATCTTTGCTGTTGTTTCCTGCAGGTCAAATAAAGTGCGGCCGCAACTGGGGCAGCTGATATATTCTGTTTTTGAGATCCTTGTACGGGTAGCCTGTAAAATACTGAAGGCGGTATTATTGGTAAACTGGTAGATGTCTTTTACTTCCAGGTATGCTCTGCCGGTGGATTTAATATTTTCCAACTTTGATTTACTACTATAGCCCAAACAAATTCCATCACCCATACCTTCTAAGAACAGCGCCCCTGTTTCTGTTGCAAAATGTATCAGGTGTTCATCCGGTGTTTGCCAGCTACTGTCGGTGATCAATACTACCGGGTTTTTAATATCCCTGTTCATAAGCTCAACGAACATCCGGCGCACGGATTGCATCGCATTGTTATTGGTGGAACTCAGGCAGATAACAACAGTTGGATCGTTGGCAAATTGGTCTAAATAGGTGTAATCATTTATAGCAGTGGGATCACTATAACAATCCACCATTACAAAATTCAGCTTATCACTTTTACTTTCTGCATCAGCAAAGCCGCTGTCGCTGAATATGGGAGCGTAAACCTCACCCCCAACCCCTCTCCACTTCGTGTAGAGGGGAGACGTCATAAACTGCTGCCAGGCAGCAGGATAAACAATCACCTTCAGTGTACCGGGCAATGCAAAATCAAGCAGTTGATTTCCTGTAAACACATAATCCGCCGCCGCATCACCGATCGCCCATTTATCTGTAGCTTCATCATATGTATAGCCAACACTTTGCAAGTGAGCAGGCGTTATCTTTTCTATCTTACTCAGATCCGCCACCACTACCGGCACCTGTTTACCACCAATATTATCTACGGCAAATGTTTCTCTTCGTTTGTATTCGAATGGAGAGTAGGGAAGTCGGGAAAGAAGTCGGGAAGTCAGAAAGTCAGAAAGTCCGGAAGATATCTCGCTATAATTTGAATTGTCTTCCTGACTTCCCGTCTTTCCGTCTTCCTGACTTCCCGTCTTTCCGTCTTTCCGTCTTTCCGTCTTCCCGACTTTCAGACTTTCCGTCTTTCCGTCTTCCCGTCTTCCCGTCTTCCCGTCTTCCCGGCTATATCTCTTCACCAGATCCTTACATACCGGTATCTCAAACTCCGGATCTTCTGTTAATGACACACGAATCGTATCACCAATGCCATCTTCCAGCAATGTTCCTATACCAACAGCGGATTTTATTCTTCCGTCCTCGCCATCACCTGCTTCTGTTACACCAAGATGCAGCGGATAGCATTCACCAAATTCATCAAACATCGTTTTGATCAGCAACCGGTAGGCCTGCACCATCACCTGCGGATTGCTGCTTTTCATACTCAGTATAATATTATGATATGTTTCTCCTCTTGCTATCCGTAAAAACTCCATGGCGCTTTCCACCATGCCCATCGGCGTATCACCATAGCGGCTCATGATACGATCGCTCAGAGAGCCATGATTGGTACCAATCCGCATCGCTGTACCATACTCTTTACAGATCTTTACTAATGGGGTAAATCGTTCAGTTATCCGTTCAATCTCTTGTGCATATTCGGCATCAGTATATTCAATCTGCTCAAATTTTTTCTTGTCCACATAGTTGCCCGGGTTCACTCTCACTTTTTCTATGATGCGGGCAGCTATTTCAGCGGCATTGGGTGTAAAATGTATATCAGCAATGATGGGAGTATGGTATCCCCGTTTGCGCAGCTCATTTTTGATGTTCAGTAAATTCTCTGCTTCATTTTTGGAGGGGGCAGTGATACGGATCAGTTCGGAGCCGGCTTCTATGCAGCGGATACTTTGCTCCACGGTGGCCCTGGTATCCATCGTGTCTGTAGTGGTCATCGTCTGCACCCTGATGGGATGAAAATTGCCCAGCAGCAGATCGCCGATCCGGACTTCTCTTGTTTTAAGCCGTTTATATTCCGTAAGTGATTCGCAATAAAATTGCATGGACAAATGTGAAAGTGTGAAAAATTTAGATAACCTGCCTGCCGACAGGCAGGTGTGCAAATTTAGCGAACTACAGGAAGTAATACTGGATTTCGAGCTGCGGAATCATTTCCACATTTTCATATTACCTCATTTTCACATTTGCTCACCAGTCTTTCGTTTGTGAGCCCCCTGCTTTTGCCTTTTCCTTCTGCAACCGCTGCTGCACTTCTTTTTCTTTTTGCTCCAGCAGTTTCAGCCGCTGCTCCGCTTCCTTTTGGCTCATCTTAGGTTGCTGCTGCTGTTTTTTCTGCTTTTCCTGTTCTTTCTTTTTCTTTTGCTGATCATCTTTCTTTTTGGGCGGGTTTTTCTTTTTTAATTCCAGCAGAGCTTTTTGCAGGTTCTCCCGGGCTTCATTGTCTGAGGGGTCAATGCGCAAGGCGCTTTTATAGGCTTCAATGCTTTCCTCCAGCTTTTTTTGTTTGCTGAGTACTGCCCCTTTGTTATAGTATGCTTTAGCTTTTAGATCTGCATCAGTTGCAGTTACGGCCACCTCCGAAAATAATTGTACTGCCTCATCTTCTTTTCCCTGCTTTTGTAAAGAACTCGCCAGGTTCAATTTTGCGGTAGCATTATCCGGGTCTTCTTTTATGGCTTTACTATACTCAGTAGCTGCTTTTTCAAATTGCTGCTGCCGGTAAAATTCATTTCCCTGCTGTATAAATTTTTCCGCCTGCTGTGACAGTGCGGTAAAACTGCCTGTGAGCACCAGTATGGTCAATAGCCACTTCATGCTTTTTTCTTTTTAGTCTCTGAAATAAAAATTTCTGCTACAAGTAAAAGCAGCATGAGGCCGGCAAACCAAAAATAAAAAGTCCGGAAATTTATTTGAGATACATCGCTAAAAGCTTTCTTATCGATCTGCGACAACTGATTGATCAGTACCGGTATCGCTGCATCACTGCTTTGGAGGCGGATATAGATACCATTGGTCTCTTTGGCAATTTCCTGCAACGTTTGCTCATTCAGTTTTGAAATAACGATATTACCTGCTTCATCTTTTTTGGCGGCCCCTGTCGCAGGATCGATGATCTCCGCACCTTCCGGCGATCCGATACCTATTGTATTGATCATCACCCCCTGCTCTGCCAGTTCACCGGCTGTTTTTACAGCACTCTCATCATGGTCCTCTCCATCAGAAATGAGTATGATCGTTTTATATCTTTTTTCTTTACTGTCAAATACTTTGGCACTCATCGTCAGTGCATCGGTTATCACCGTTCCCTGTTGCGGCACAGCATCCGGGCTGGCGGTGCTTATAAACATCCGGGCCGCACCATGATCTACTGTCAGCGGCATCTGTAAATAGGCTTTCCCTGCGAACAATATCAATGCGATCCTGTCGTTCGGCATTTCGTTCATCAGTTTGCTTACAAACTGCTTGGCCCGTTCCAGCCGGTTAGGAGCAAGGTCGGCAGCCAGCATACTCTTGCTTACATCAATAGCAATGGCCACATCAATACCTTGCCGGGTAACACTGCTGGCATCACCCGGTTTGCGGGGATTCATGACAGCAGCGATACCAAGCACAAATGCAGCCGAGAAGAAAATAAATTTTGAGGTAAATAATTTAGAAGAAAAATCACTGATAAGAAGTTTCACCAGTTTTACATCACCGATCCTTTTACTCACTTTTCTTTTCCAGCGGAGCAAGCCGAAAAAAAGCAACACCAGCACTGCTAATGCAAGGAAGAGCCAGACGAATTCTTTATATTGAAACCGGAAGGGCAATTTGATAATTTGGGGATGTGCAAATTTGAAAATTAGTACGCCGGTCCATTATTAACAAGAATCAAACCATTTTCAACAAGTACAGAGGCAGGAAACATTTTCATATCATCAAATTACCACATTGTCTCATTGTTTCCTACATCTCTCCTTTAAAGAAACCCAGTTGTCCCAGGATGTCTTTCAGCATTTTCATCCGCACTGTCCGCATATCATAATCCTTATCGGGTGATTCTATATTCAATACAAAAAAATACGGGTGCTTGTTCTCTTCTATCCAACCCACTATCCAACCCAGGGCATTCCCATTTTCTTTAAACCCCCACCCCGTTTTATAACCCAACCGGTAGTTGGTTGTATTTTCAAACAGCATGGCCCTTTTTACCGTTTCCTGGTAACTTTTGAAAAAAGGAAGCTGGTCAAAATATAATTGCTTCACCACTCCCAGTTCCTGGTCCGGTGTTATCTTCAGCGTATTATCCAGCCAGAACGAATCAATGGCGGAAGTAATTTTAAATAACGAAGTATCATTTTTAGCACCATACTTCAGGCTGTCGAGCCAGTATTGCATCGTATCTTTTCCTATCCGTCGTGCCACTTCCTGGTAATAATAAACAGAAGAAGCCCGGAAGGCCGCATACATGGTCAGGTCCTGGTTCCATTCTTCCACCCGGCGTTTTACTCCATCCCATTTGATGATCATACTGTCGTTCACGATCCTACCTGTTTGCAAACCGATCAATGAATTGATGATCTTAAAAGTAGATGCCGGTAAAAAACTGCTGTCCTTGTAGCGGTTGAAATTATGTACCGTAAACTTGCCGGAGGCATTATCCATCAGTGCAAAACATCCTTCCACTTTATTCTCATCAAAATACTTTTTCAGGCTCTTATCTTCTTTGATGTTATTGGGGGAGCAGGATTGAAATAAAATAAGCAGCAGGAAGGAGTAAGCAACAGGTCTCATTATGTTGTAAAAATTTGACCAAAGTTACTTCCAAACTGCTTGTGGTGGCTCCCTTTGACAAAATAAAAGGCAATTTTCAGACCCTTTTGCCGTTAAACAAAAAATTGCTGATGCTAAAAATTACCACTCATCATCTGCTCCTTGCGGCAGGCTTTATTATTGCACTCACCAGTTGCCAGAAAGAAAGCAATGATCCCGGAACGACAGAAGCCCGGCTGGTCCTCAAATTCAAATTTGATTCCACCCAGGCAAGGTTAAATAATATTGGTCAGCCGCAAGCGGTACCAGCCGGTAATGCCGGACAAAGCCCGTTGTTCAATAAAATGAGTGCCCACTATGTGGAGCTGGCTCCTGCTGCTTTTACAGCATTGGGTGGCGGGGCCGTATTATATCATGCAGCTGAAACGACTGTTGGCGGTTCTACGGCCATTGATTTTGAAAAATCCAATTTCGCCGGCAACAATGAAACGTTTTTTTCCATTCCGCTCAAAAGCATTGCCGCCGGTGAATATGAATGGCTGCGGGTATCGCTGGCCTACCAGAATTATGATGTGAACTATTATATCGATACAGTAATAAGCGGCATCACCATCAAACAATCATTTCCCGGAACGGTGGCTTCCTTTATTGGCTATCGTACCTATATTAAAAATCATACGATCAAAAATCAAAGCCTTACCGTGAATGCCAATAAAGCACAAGGCTTCTGGGGTTTTGAAACAACGGTCAGTTTTGCCGGTGGCAATTATCCATTTATTACTTCGGGCCAGGCGCCTGCGGGAGCTACTACAGTGCCCAACCCGATCTTTGCTACTTCTCCTATTCCTGCTGGCTCCTGTGTGGTAACGGCTGCTTTTGCCCCCGGTAAATTAAAGATCACCGGTAAAGAAACAGCAGATATCATTATTGAAGTTTCGCTGAGTACCAATAAAAGCTTTGAATGGACAGAAGTGGTGAATGATGGCCGTTGGGAACCCGGTAAAGGCGAGCAAGTGGTGGATATGGGCATTCGGGGAATGATTCCCAGGATCAAATAACTTCACTGATCATTGCCGGGTAAGAACCGCTTTTTGATAGCTGCCTATCTTATAGCTGTCTACTGAAGGGCTTTCTGCTGTTCCGTTTCCGGTAGTTGCAACCGGCTTAGCGCTGATGCTGTAGAATTCGATCATCAGCTTATTATTTTCCATCCAGTAATTGTTGATGATAGTATTATTCATTACGGTAAAAGCGCCGCAGAATTTACCTGCTAACCAAAACTGGTCCAGCACTATTCCATTGTTCTCATCAATTACCCAATGAACACCGGTTGTATCTTTTGGTATCAGTGTATAAGGACGATTGTCTTCAGTTGGTGAACCATATATGATCTGCCAGGTATATGTATTGGCGCTGTCTGCAGGCTGTATCCTCAGCTCCATATTTACTTTTTGCGGTTCGGGCTTTCCTGTTTTAAACCATTGCAGTTCTCCCTTCCAATTTCCCACCCAGCTTTGTGGAAATGATGCAGACTGTCCTTTTAGTATGGAACCCGCAAGGCAACAAATAATCGCAAGGATGCCCATCTTCATAATCCGCTTTTTTTTAAAAATAAAAAATCCCGGCGGAAACCGGGACTCAATTTTTTTCAGCCAGCTTTATACATTACATATAAAACCCGCCTTTCTGTTTGTAGTGTTTATTTCCCTGGCAATCTCTTTTTGTAGCCGCACAGGAACTAAAAATAACCGTAATTGTAGCCGCCATGGCAATGCAAAACATTAACTTCTTCATACTCTTTTGAAGGTTTGGGTACAGCTTTCGCATCATTGCTACACCGTACAGGTCAAAAAATTAAATAAGAGAATTCCAGAGGAAAATGGTGAGTAGAGTTTTTATGCCATCGTAGTAGAAAACGAAAATAATAACCAGAAATTGTTTTTCATAGCATTTGTCTTCTTTTTTTATAATTTCCTTTGTTAAATTGTATTGCAAACGGATTTATCGTAAAAACCCCACTTGCAGTAATTTTACCTTATAAATAAAATCATATATGAAACGGACCTCTTTTTTATGGGCTATTGCCTTCTTATTGCTTGCTTCCTGTAATCAAAACAAACCAAAAGATGCTTCTATTACCGGAGAAGATACGGCTGCACAAATAAACAAAGTGAAAGACGCAGCCGTGGATATGGAAAAAGTAAAGGACGAACTGGGCAAACTGGAACCACTTAGTCTTGATCAGCTAAAAGCACTTATCCCGGAAACATTAATGGGCGGCAAAAGAACGGAGTTTGATGCCACAGCCAGCTCCGGTACCGGCATGGCCACTGCCGATTATGAAGTGAACGACTCCATTACTATTACTTTAAATATATACGATTGTGCGGGACCGGGCGGGGCCGGTATCTATTCTATGCAATACCTGGGCTTGCTAAACATACAAGAGGAAAATGAAGAAGAATACACAAAAAGCATCGACATTAACGGCGGCAAAGGCTTTGAACATTGCGACAAAACATCTAATGACTGTACGGTTACTTTCTTTTCCGGGGGTCGTTTTCTCGTATCACTTGAAGGTGATAATGTTGGGGCACCCGCATTAAGAGAGGCTGCTTCGCAACTAAGAATTAAGTAATCTAAATAATAGAAACTTTAAGGGCGTTAAAAATTTGAACGCCCTTTTTATTAGTTCCGCTGTCAAAAAATCTGTTTAGCAGTTTTATTTTACTACCTACGGCACTCTTACTTCAATACTCCTAATTCTTTTCCGATCTTGGTAAAGGCGGCAATGGCCTTATCCAGATGCGCTGTTTCATGTGCAGCACTCAATTGGACCCGTATTCGTGCCTGCCCTTTTGCCACCACGGGAAAGAAGAAGCCTATAACATAGATGCCTTCTTCCAGCAGTTTGGCAGCCATGGTTTGCGCCAGCACTGCATCGTATAACATAATGGGAACAATAGGATGATCGCCGGGCCTGATGTCAAAACCCGCTTCTGTCATTTTATTTCGGAAATATTTGGTATTGCTCTCTAATTTATCCCTTAGTTCTGTTGTTTCTGTAAGCATATCCAGCACTGCTATTGAGCCGCCCACAATAGAAGGTGCCAGTGTATTACTGAAAAGGTATGGCCTTGATTTCTGTCGCAGCATATCAATTATTTCCTTTCTGCCGGAAGTGAAGCCACCAGATGCGCCACCCAATGCTTTTCCCAATGTGCCGGTGATGATATCGATCTTTCCCATCACGCCGCGGTATTCATGAGTGCCCCGTCCCGTTTTTCCTAAAAAACCGGAAGAATGACATTCATCGATCATAATGCAGGCATCATATTTTTCAGCCAGCTCCACGATCTTATCCAATTGAGCTATCGTTCCATCCATGCTGAAGGAGCCATCGGTAACAATAATACGGCTGCGGCAGCCGGCAGCCTCTTTCAGTTTGACCTCCAGGTCGTCCATATTATTATGTTCATACCGAAAACGCTGTGCTTTGCACAAACGAACGCCGTCAATGATCGAAGCATGATTCAATGCATCAGAAATAATGGCGTCTGTTTCATTGAACAGGGGTTCGAAAACACCACCATTCGCATCAAAGGCAGCGGCATATAATATGGTATCCTCTGTACCAAGAAATGCGGATATCTTTTCTTCCAGTTCTTTGTGAATATCCTGCGTGCCGCAGATAAACCGGACACTGCTCATTCCATAGCCCCTTTCATCAATGGCCTTGTGAGCGGCAGCTATCACCTTGGGATGGGAAGAAAGCCCGAGATAGTTGTTGGCACAAAAATTCAGTACTACTTTCCTGTTTACTATTATCTCCGCACCTTGCGGACTGCTGATCACCCGTTCTGTTTTGTACAGTCCGGAGGTTTTTATTTCCTCCACTTCGGTAGCAATGCGCTGTACCAGTTTTTCATTCATATAGCATGGTTTATAGGCAAATATAACCACGGATGGGATGGGTTTTAATCGGCAGAATGGATTAAATTCCAATATGCTGTTTACTTATTTTTAATGGCCGCCGGTAAATAATAAGAAACCTGTAACATTTTCTGCTCTACTTTCGTCCCATCCAAAAACCAACACCATGCAGAAAAAGAACTGGATCCTCATCAGTTGCATCGCTATTTTCCTGGTTGCCGGGCTTTTGGCCCTTCGTTCCGCTTCTGCCGCTCCGCCTGAAAATTCGGCCGAAAAATCAACCTGCTGCAAGAAAACATCTCCCTCCTGCACCGAAAAAAGCAATAGCCCGGTTGAAACACCCCCAGAAAGCCTTTCCCGTCAATTTATTTTCATCACCAATCCTGTGTATTGATTTTCAACAAGTCATGAGTTAAAAAAAATCCGGGTGCCTGTAACTATTTCTCCCTTTGCCCGTTTAACCTTTCAAAGCAAACACCAATAATTACCTTTACCTGCTTTTCCGGCTGTCTGTATGACTGAAAGAGAATACAATGAATGTGTGACCACGTATGCAGATAATGTGTACCGCTTCATCCTGAAGAACCTCCGCCATGAGGAGGACGCCAGGGATGTGGTGCAGACCGCTTTTGAAAAAATGTGGCGCAACCGGGATGATGTGGACGCCCAAAAGAGCAAATCATACCTGTTTACAGTAGCCTATCACCAAATGATCGACCATATCCGGAAAGTGAAACGGATACAGCTGAGAGATGAGTTTAGTGCAGAAGCCCGGGTACAAAACCAGCCGGCCAATAACCTGAAAAAAGTATTGAATGAAGCATTGAACCGGTTAAGCGAGACCCAACGGTCGCTGGTTCTGTTGAAGGATTATGAAGGATACAGTTATGAAGAGATCGGGCAAATAATGAACCTGAATGCCAGCCAGGTGAAAGTTTATCTTCACAGGGCCAGGGTGCAATTGAAAGAATATTTGGTAAAAATGGAGAATGTAATTTAGAAGTACGAGGTATGAAGTACGAGGTATGAAGTCAGAAGTACGAAATACAAGACCCTTTCTTACTTCTTGCCTCCGACTTCCGACATCATATCTCCGACATCAGACAATATGAATATTAACCGCCATAATTACGAAGAGTATTTTATCCTGTATATGGATAATGAGCTGGGTAGCGAAGATCGCCGCATGGTGGAGGTATTTATTCAAACCAATCCTGACCTGAAAGATGAACTGGATTCACTGCTTCAATATAAACTGGAGCCGGATACCTCTATCACTTTTAGCTCTAAAGAAGAACTGATGAAAACAGACGGCAAAATGCCGGTTGTTCTTTCCAATTATGAAGAGTGGCTCGTACTTTATACAGATAATGAGCTTACGCCTGTACAAAAAGCAACGGTTGACCAATTTATTACCGCCAACCCTGTGGCAAAAAAAGAACTGGAGCTGCTGCTGAAGACCAAACTAGAGCCTGAAACTATAGAATTTGCCCATAAAGAATCACTTTACAGAAAAGAAGAAAAGGTAAGGCCTGTTGCTTTCAGAAGATGGTTGGCTGCTGCTGCAATATTGCTGCTTGCCGCCGGTCTTACTACCGTTATTATTGTTAATAATAAACCTTCGGGGGCTAAGGACGGTTCTATTGCAACAGCTATCCCGAAAACGACACCTGCAGAATTGCCGGAAACAAAAGCTTCTGAAAATCCGGTCGCCACAGTAAAAGAAACGGTCAGCCCTGCTATTAATACAACGACCAGCGGCAATGAAAAACAGGAAGCTGCTACCGCTAATTATAAACAGGGAACCAACTCCGTTATACAAAAGACCAGCAACACAGTTATTGATAAAAATAACGTTGCCAATTTGCCGGTTCAGATAAAGAATGATGCACCGGTAGTGGCTGATAATAACTATAAACCAACCAATAACCTTCCTCAGCCCGTCAATAATCCTAACGCAATTGGAAACACACCTAAAGATGCAGTGGTACAGGTAACCATTCCCGATGAACCCAATAACGCTCAAAACTCTTTAACAAATACGGTTGTAACAACTCAAAACCCTCATCCGTCTGACATACAACCCGCTTCATTCATTGATGAGGGCGGTAGCGGCAAGAAAAACAAACTCCGTGGCTTCTTCCGGAAAGTAACACGGACCTTTGAAAAAAGAACTAAAATTGACGCTACTGATGGCGAAGACCGGTTACTCATCGCCGGTTTGGCTATCAAAATGAAATAACACTATTTTTACTCAATTTTTAAATGTGAAGAAAATGAAAAGGATTTTTACCCTATGCATCGCTTTATGCTCTGTGCTGACAAGCTTTGCTCAAACAGATACCACCGGCAAACAAAACCAGCCCCCTGCAGATGATACCATCCGCATCGGAGGTATGGTCATCATCCGCAAAGCTGGCAGTAAGGACCGTCAAATGAAAGAAGACACCGCTTACAAAATGCGTAACCGCCGGGGTGATAAACCTTCTAATCTTACTACCAACTGGTGGATATTCGACTTCGGTTTCTCCAACTATTCTGATAAGACCAATTATAGCAGTGCTGCGGCACAAGCGTATGCTCCGGGTGGAAACAAAACCTGGTTTGACCTGAAAGATGGCCGTTCCCGGAATATGAATATCTGGTTCTTTATGCAGAAGCTGAATATCAGCAAGCATGTACTGAACCTGAAATACGGTCTTGGACTGGAATTGAATAACTATTACTTTAAACAACCCATCCGCTACCAGGAAAATACGGCCGCCATTCCCGATCCACCCCGGGTGATCCTGGACGGAACTGTTGGACGGAAGTATGAAAAAAATAAACTGGCCACCGACTACCTCACTGTTCCGATGATGCTCAATTTCAACTTTACTCCTAAAAGAAATAAGGGCTTTGGATTTAGTGCGGGAGTAAGCCTTGGCTACCTGTACAGTGCCCGGAATAAAACCATTACCTCCGATGAGGGTAAGAAAAAAACCAAAGATGATTTTGAACTGGAAAAATGGAAGCTGGCCTATGTGGCAGAATTATCCATGGGCCCTGTCCGCTTCTTTGGATCTTATGCCGCTAAATCAATGTATGAAAGGGGGCTTGATATAAAGCCTTATAACTTTGGCTTCCGGTTCAGCAACTGGTAATTATATCCTCTATACAATATAAACGGGTCTTGTTTTACAATAAGACCCGTTTTTTTTATTCACAGCAACATTACCTGGCAATTGCGGTACTTATCCACCGTATCTTTTCTAAACGTCCCGTTAAAAGCTATCCACACTGCAAAATAAAAGAACGTGGCACTGCGTTTGAACAAATGGACAGTTACTGATTATTAGCCATGATACAAAAGCAGCTCCCACCTAGCCTGCCGTCTTGCCTCTAACCAGGCAGGTTACATCTGGCCTTACCGAAAACACTACTAGAAAATGAAAAACTTTTTCGTATTCACTTCTGTCTTCCTGGGGAGCACTTTACTGGCATCTGAAGCAAATACCCATTCTTACCGGAGCAGTAAAAAGCTAAGCCGTGATGCAAAAGGGCCGATTGGTTCCGTTTCGATCATTATTGATAAATCAGATTACGAACTGAGTGTATATGATGAAAAAGGCTGGTATGCCACTTATCCCGTTGTGTTTGGCAACAGCAGCCTGGCCGATAAAAAAATGGAAGGCGATAAAAACACCCCGGAAGGAAATTTTACCATTACAGCAAAACGGGTGCATGAAAAGTGGTGCCGCTTCCTTTCTATAAGCTATCCCACGGCGGCAGACAGAGAAAAATTCAACCAGCGAAAACAACGGGGCGAAATTCCTTCGAATGCCAGCATTGGCGGTGGTATTGGCATACATGGCACCTGGCCTCACGAAGATTTTGTAGTGGACCGCTATAAAAACTGGACCCTGGGCTGTATCTCTATGAAGAATGATGATGTAAAAGAGATCTATGGCTTTACTTACTCTGGTACTAAAGTCGCCATCCGCAAATAGACTTACCTTTTATTCGTTTCCAAAAATTGTTTTACCTCCATCTCCCATTTCAGCGGATCCTGTTGCTGTAAAGATTCATGCCCCGCCCGTTCAAAGCTTACCAGCTTCTTTTTAATGCTGGCAATAGCCTCATAAACGTTGTCTGTTTCTTTTTTCAATACATAAGTATCTATGCCGCCATATTGCATCAGCACCGGGCAATTTATTTTTTTTACATAGGTTGTGGTGCGGTGTTTTAACCCATTGAACCCTCTTTCCCATCCCATCCAGCAACTTACGAGGAACCCAAATGGTTTTTCCGGTAATCCCTGGAAGCCTAATGCCTTAGCACGGGCCCGCAAATGTGTCTGAAGCGAAGCAAAAGGCATTTCCATTATTATCCCTGAAGGTTGCAACTTATAGTCTGATATTGCTTTTGCAATAACCACTGCTCCCATGGAACTGCCCCACAGGTAAATATTTTTTTCTCCCCTGGCAGCAATATGATCGTACGCCAGTTTTACTTCCTCCGATTCCCTGACACCGATAGTAGTAGTATTGCCACCGCTGTTGCCATGTGCCCGGAAATCAACCAGCAAAACGTTGTAACCGAGATAGCGAAACGCTGAAGCCTCGGATAACAACATCCCTTTATTGGAGGTAATACCATGAAAAAGCAATACTGTTCCCTTGGCAACAGAATCGGGGCGGCTGTACCAGGCGTCAATGTATATTCCCTTTTCTGTTTTCAGCAGAATAGTATCAAATGCAAAGGATGGGTAATGGTAAATTAGTGATTTCGGTTGCCTGGGCCCGGTAAACAGGCGCCAGGTCTTGGCAAATATATTTTTAGGCGATGAGAGGGTGCGTAGGGCAGGGTCCTCATACACATGCGTCAGCTTCCATGCATAAAAAGCAGCGCTGATATTGATCAGTATAAATTGTACCAGCAATACCCATACTATCCAGCGGAGAAAAAGTGGCAGTTTGGGTTTCAGGGCTTGTTTTGGCATAAGATAAGATCCGGGGCGATGATCGTTATCGGCCAAAAGTAATTTTTACAACCCAGATACGGTACTATTTCAGAATTTTTTTCAACACCCTGTGTTAAATAAGTGTTTTCTGGTGAGGCGGTATAATTTTTGGTGCTTGTAAGACGTTACTTTTGCATAAAGATATTAAGAGAAACCTTTTAAAGCAGCCCATCCGTGCTGCTTTAATTTTTTTGGTCAGCTTATAGTCCCAGTTTCTTGCGGATGTCGGCAGGAATGGCTGCTTTGTTTACAATGATGGCCACAGTGCGGAACATAAAATAATCTTCCCGCATAAACAGGAACCCGCCCAATGAGTTGGTCCTGTCTCCCCAGGAGTTTTTGATATAAAACCAGGTGTTGCCCTGGTTATCCTTTGTTCTTCCTACAATGTGCATCATGTGGTCCAGCAGCGTGGTTTGTGTTTCAAAATCCACCTGCCGCTGTATGGGCCATTTATTGGAGATGGTGCCGCTTATATATGCCAACCCGTTGCTAAAATCAAAATCAGGATCATCAGCATCACCGTCCCAGCCCACCGTAAAACCGATATCCAATGCCGTATTAGTGATCCGGTAAAAATCAGCGAAAGACACATTCCAATACGCATCACCCGTCCAGTTGTACTTATCCTCCAGTACAAACTTTGAATACAACGGATGGTGAGAATAAGAAGTGATCTCTGCATAATCATCCGGGTTGATGCCAAGGTATTGCTCCATGAATGATTGTGCTGTATACGTTCTGCCTTTGTAGTTAAATTCTGAAGGAACCTGCCCCAGGTAATGATCCAGCACACTGTCCACAAAGCGGGATTGTTCATTGTTCAGCTCCGTCACCCCTTTACTTACACAGGTCTTTACAAACCGGCTGAGAATGGTATCCATTTGTGCATGGTTGTGATCAAGCTCGCCCCGTCCTTTTCCGTTGTACGCTTCTTCGGGCATCATGCCAAAATTTTTCAGAACCCATACCACGTCATGAAACTGGCCGCCAGGTGTAAAAAAGTTGCCCCCTTTTAATTTCAAATGCCGGTAAATTTTTCTGACCATAGAATAGCGGGCCACAAACATTTCACTAAGATCCACTTCGCCTTTACCCATCTTCAGCAACTCACTTTCTAATAAAGAGGTGCTGGAAAAACTCCAGCAGGTGGACGACATATATTGGTCTTTGACCGGCGTACAGGTAAAAGTGTCCGGGGGAAGAAGCCCCAGGTCTGTTCTTTTTAATTTTTGTGCTTTGCAAAAACTGAAAGCGAACAATAAAGGAAGAAGTAACAAGCGGGTCATGAAAAACATTTAGTCAAAATACAGCAGAATACCGAAGATCATGGTACCCTTTGGCGGGTATTTTTAAACCAGATCGTTATAGTTTCCCGTTCCTGATCTCTTCCACCACACCCGGATCAAGCAATGTAGTGGTATCCCCCAGGTTCTCTGTTTCGCCTTCAGCAATTTTGCGCAGGATCCGCCGCATGATCTTGCCACTTCTGGTTTTGGGCAAACCGGAGACAAACTGAATTTTATCGGGTTTGGCGATCGGGCCAATTATTCTTGTCACTGTTTGCAAAATATCTTTTCTTCTTCCTTCCTCATCACCATGATGTCCGTTATAGATCACATAGGCATATATGCCCTGTCCTTTTACATCATGCGGGTAACCCACTACGGCACTTTCCACTACACCTGCATGCATATTGATGGCATTCTCCACTTCGGCAGTACCGATGCGGTGCCCGCTTACATTCAGTACATCATCCACCCGGCCGGTAATGCGGTAATTGCCCTGCGCATCTTTTAATGCCCCATCACCGGTAAAGTATAGATTTTCATACGTTGCAAAATAGTTGGTACGGCAGCGTTCATGATCACCATAGGTTGTTCTTAATATAGAAGGCCACGGCGCTTTTATACAAAGATTTCCTTTGATAATGCCATTCTCATCCTTCTCTGTTACCTCTTTTCCATTTTCATCTACCAGTATGGGCTGTATTCCCGGCATAGGTAATGTGGCCCAGCTCGGTTTGGCCGGAGTAATGCCTGCGAGGTTTGAGATCAATGCAGCTCCTGTTTCTGTTTGCCACCAGGTATCCACTATCGGGCATTTTTTCTTTCCAACCTGTTCATTACACCAATGCCAGGCTTCCTCATTGATGGGTTCGCCA
>CAYUCU010000076.1:0-17583 GCA_964443345.1 uncultured Chitinophaga sp. | reverse complement strand
ATTTCAGCGTTGTGGCAGCGGCCGCCAGTTTCCCAATCCAGCCATCATCTCGATTTTTGATAAAACGAACGGTGCCCGGATCATTGACCTCAATGTAAATATCTTCAATACAGAAACCATCCAGATCACCAACCCGGATCCCTGTATCACTAATCCGCCGCAGGTGTGTTATGATATTGCCTACTACACGTTTACCATTTCGCTGCCCGGTACCCCGGAGGGATATGTAATTGCCAGCCAGGTAAACTACCGGATCAATGGCATTACTAATCTTGCCGGAAACTCGGGTAATGTGGGTGCCACCTATACAGCAGAAATACCCGGCACCACCCTTATCACCACAGCGCCGCAAAACAACAGCGCCACCTTTACGGGCAGCGACCTGGTGGTAGTGTGTGCTCAAAACAATTTCGCTTACAGCTTTGGTGCGCAGGATGCTGATGGCGATGTGCTCCGTTATTCTTTTTGTGAAGCTTATAATAGTACTGCAGTTGGAGGAGGTACCAGCATACCACCCAATCCTCCCCCCTTTCCGCCTGTTCCTTATAATTTTCCCGATTTTAACGAAACCATGCCATTGGGCGCATTAGTACAAATAAATCCGGCAACAGGGTTGATAACCGGGGTTGCACCACCGGTAGGCATTTATGTTGTTACTGTTTGTGTGGAAGAAATCAGAAACGGCCAGGTAATAGCAAGGCAGCGAAAAGCCCTGCAGATCAATATTGCTGATTGTTATCTGGCTTCTGCCTCACTGCTTCCTGAATATTTTTTATGTAAGACCACGCAAACGATCACTATATCTAATCTATCCACCAGTCCGCTGATCAATACCTCCGACTGGGATATTATGGACAATACGAATGCTATTATTTACTCGGGCACAGGACCCGCTATTACTTATACATTTCCTGCCATCGGGGTTTATACAGTAAAGCTGGTGATCAACAGGAACCAGCCCTGCACCGATTCCACTACAGCATCGGTAAAAGTGTTTCCTGGTTTTAGACCGGACTTTACTTCAACCGGTATTTGTTTTACCAAACCTACTTTTTTCCAGGACCGCACCACGTCTGTTTATGGTATTCCCAATTCCTGGACATGGGATTTTGGAGAACCTATTGCAAGTAATGATGTGTCCACATTGCAACATCCGTCTTATACCTACCCCACCATGGGCATTAAAGATGTGCGTCTTATTGCCACAGACACCCGTGGATGCAGGGATACGATCACAAAAAGTGTTACTATCATTGATAAACCACCCATTGCCCTTGCTTTTAAAGACACACTGATCTGTGTAAATGATAATCTTACGTTGATGGCTGGCGGCTCTGGTGTTTTCAGCTGGTCGCCGCCTGTAAACATTGTCAATGCAAACACGGCCACACCAACTGTGTCACCTCCTGTCACCACTACCTATTATGTAGACCTGGATGATAACGGCTGTAAAAACAGGGATTCTGTAAAAGTAAATGTGGTGGATCATGTAACGCTGATCCCAATGAGCGATACCATTGTTTGCAAAGGCGATACAGTACAACTGCATGTTACCTCAGACGGGTTACAGTATTCCTGGACGCCGGCCGGTCAATTGATCGATCCGCTGGTGAAAAACCCGCTTGCTATCACTAATACATTTACGAATTATATCGTTACAGCAATTATCGGTGGGTGCAGCGCAGTAGATAATATAGGCGTGACCCCCGTTCCCTATCCAGTGGTATATGCAGGGGCAGATGCTATCATTTGTTATAACACATCGATACAACTGCATGGCAGTACAGATGGCAGTTCCTGGCTGTGGGCGCCTGCGAACCGGCTGGATGATGCCACCTCCCTGAACCCGGTGGCTTACCCGCCCCGGACCACAGACTTCATACTATCTGCCTATGACACGAAGGGATGCCCAAAGCCCGGAAGAGATACAGTAACCATCAAGGTACTCCCAAAAATGAGAGTATCTGCCGGTAATGACACTGCAGTAATAACCGGTCAGCCCCTTCAGCTATTTGCCACCGGAGGGGAGACGTATGTGTGGAGTCCGGCCATTTATTTATCATCTGCCAGTATTGCCAATCCCATTGCTTTATATGTGGACCCTTCCACCGGGATAAAATATAAGGTGATCGCTTATGATGAGAACGGTTGTTCAGATTCTGCATATGTTACCGTAAAAGTGTTCAAAACAAAGCCCACGGTATTTGTACCAACTGGTTTTACCCCCAATAATGATGGCAAAAATGATATACTCCGGCCGATAGCTGTGGGAATAAAAAGCATTGATTATTTTACTATCTATAACCGCTGGGGACAAGTCCTTTTCACTACCACTGTAAATGGAAAAGGATGGGATGGTAAAGTAAACGGGCAGTTTCAGGCCTCCGGCACATTTGTTTGGATGGTAAAGGCTACTGACTACACGGGTACTGCCTATTTTGAAAAAGGAGTGGTTACACTAATACGATAAGCTACAAATCGTTTTTCCGGAAACGTTTTTTGATCAGTTCTTCCTGTCTGTCTGTAATTGAAGATGTTTTCCGTAATATTCGGATAAAATGTTCGACCTCTGCTTCTGATGCCGGGCAACCGATATTCTCTCCTTCTTCGGCGCTTTCTCCTTCTTTCCTGAATTTGGAATCGGCCAGCAATTGTCCGTCTTTATCAAGCACCAGCCAAAAAGGAATACCCTGCCCCTCACCGTAGTAAGCTGTTTTCATCTCTTCCGCACCGGGGTTTTCCAGATGCTTTTTTTCTTTAGACTCACTCACCACCAGGTGAACGATCACATAATTATCCAGAAAGAATTTTTTACATACAGGATCGTTCATGCTGGTATCCATCTTATGACACCAGCCGCACCAGGAGGCATGAAACAGCACGAATACTTTTTTATTCTCTTTGCCTGCCTGCTCGTATGCCGCTTTTAAAACAACAGCTGCCGATGGAACAACTGTTTGCGCCACAGATACAAAAGAAGCTACTGCAACGAATGCAGCAGATAACACTATTTTTTTCATTAAGATACTTTATTCAACAATTATCATTTATAATCGTACCGCTGTTCCTGTAGCGATCACCATCAGCATACTGCCGCCGCTTCCCACTGTTTCAAAATCCAGGTCTACTCCAAGGATTCCGTTGGCACCTATCGCCTGTGCTTTTTCTGATAACTCCCGGAGTGCATCTTCCTTGGCCTGCTCCAGCACTTTTTCATAGGTCTTGCTCCGGCCTCCAAATACATCCCGCAAGCCGGCAAAAATATCTTTGAAGATATTGGCCCCAATGATACTTTGAGCATTAATGACTCCCAGGTACTCCTGTACCGGTTTCCCATCTACTGTACTGGTGGTTGTGATAAGCATATACGTTTATTTTATTTTTAATTTTTCAAAAATAGCCTTTAGTTGGTCATTCTCACTCACCGCTGCTCCTTTTGACGATTCTTTAATATAATTGATCCGCTTGTCCACATCCGGGTGGCTGCCCAGGAATTCGGGCATTACATTAGCGGGTGCCGCAGCTTTCAGGTGTTCAAACAGATCAGTAAAACCGGCAGGATCAATTTTCCGTTGGGTCAGGATCGTCAATCCGTCCATATCCGCTTCTTTTTCGAGTTTGCGGGAATACTTCAGAGATTTAAGATCGTCCGCATGATTGATCAGCACAGATGTAACCGTACCAAACCGGCCAAATAACAATCCTATGAATACTTTAGAGCCCAGTCTCCTGAATATTGATTTAGTCGAATGTTTGTTATTGACATGGGTAAACTCATGACTCAGTAAAGCCGCCAGTTCAGGGTAAGAAGCTATTTCCTTAAGTAAGGCGCTGTACACCACGATGCGGCCGCCAGGCAATGCAAAAGCATTGACCGTATTATCCTTTACCACTGTTATACGTATATCATAAGCCGTAGGTACATCCAGGGAACTAAAAAAATCATTCAGCACCAGGCTTGCCTCTTTATCTTCAAGGGAGGCGAGGCCCATCGCATCATAAACCGCATCGCCCAATTGCTGCTCTGTTTTTACCGACACTTTGGATGCCAGTTTTTCTGACAACCAGGGAACGATCAGCAAATACAGCAATACGAGCAAGCCGATAATACCTAAAAACAGCAGGCTGTTTCGAAGCCATTCTTTTCCACTGCTTTTCTTATGCCAGGCCTTTTGGTTCTCCGCTTGTATTTCTTTGATAAATTTTGCTGCATCATTTCCTTCTATCACCAGTTCACCACCCAGCTTTGTATTTTTGATCTTAGAAGATTGCCGGCCAAAATCAAAAGCCGCATCCACATCTTTGAGCAACCAGCTTTCCATCGCATTGCGCCCATCGGCATGGCGAAAACCAATGCTGAGGTTTTTGTCGAATACCAGCACCGTGGACTCTACCGGTTGCGCCCCTTGTGAAGGAGAATATAATGCGAAGTAACTTTTCATGATCCGAAAATATTGAGGCATAAAGATAGAAAAGAGCGGGCAGAGGGAAATGCTTCTTACAGGGAAAAAGAGGGATAGAGTAATTCCGTAAGCTACCCATTTTTCTCCTTCCTTCCGGGGCAATGCCCTCATCCTGAACAAACCGGCTATTCTTTTGTTATATCAGCCAAAAACAAAATCTTTGCTGTATTGACCGTAACCAACATAAATATCCGGGCTTCCTTAAACAAATGATACAAGCATATAACTTTCTCGCTTCCTGGCAACTCTTTCCTGAAAAAGGAACCTATGAAAACGGCGAACGCCCCAAAAGCGGCATCTATAAAATAGAAGCGGTGCCCGACAGCAAAGAACTGATCATCCACCACAATTGGGTGACACTGGAAAACAAGGCTTTTGCTGCTTCCTGTAAAATACTGGCAGATGGCAACCTTAATGACTTTGCCAACCCTGAATCGGATAATTACCAGCTCGCAGATAAAGTACAAGCTGTAATTCCCGACGGCATCACTTTTGAAATTCATTTTTACAAGAAAGGGGAAGTTACGCTGCATGTAGTGCATGAGATATTGCCTAATGGGTATTTGAGAGTGACACAACAAGGGCATAAGAAAGACGGCACTGCCTACACGGATGCTGAAATATATCACAAACAGTTAAGTGTGCTGCCCTACTCCGCCTCCGTTTCCGGTGCGGTAATAAAGCCCAATGAAGAAGGCATTATCAAGCACAAGGCACTTACTGCCATGGAAGAACAAACCAATATGCAACTGGAACAGATCCGGAAGCAGATCGAGCTACTGGCGCTTCAGGCCCATGAAATACAAAAAAGAAAAGAGCTCTCCCTGATGATCTATACGGCCAAACTTTCTTTCAAACCCAATATTGGCCAGGTATATTATTTATATGAAAAGCAGGACGGCAACTTCATGCTATCTTTAGTATCACCCAAAGAGTGGGGCTCAAACGGGCCGTTTAAAAAATTTGTGGCAGGAGTGCAGTTGCTGGCAGATCATACCTGGAAGGAACTTTAAATATCATTATGCTGAAATACAAGATAACCATCAAAAAAAGTAAAATAGCCGGCACGGGTGCTTATGCTGCCGTTCCCATCCCTGCTAAAAAAAAGATCGGCAATATGGAAGGCGAGATCATTTCTTACCGGGAAGCACAAAGAAGAGTGAAGCTGCAACCGGGCAATGTGCTGTTCATGGTGGAGTTTGACAATGACCCTATTGCGCTGGATGCAAGTGTAAAAAGCAATGAGCTGCGTTTTATCAACCACTCCTGTGGTCCTAATGTTTATATGCGCCGGGCTTATCAAAAAGTGGAATACTATACATTACGTTCGATAAAAAAAGGAGAAGAACTAACCTGCGACTACGGCGAAACACATCATGAGGGAACCCTGCCATGCAAATGCGGGGCAAAAAATTGCAGAGGTTTTATTTAATTGTAATTTTAACTATGACTAAACTCTCTGTGAACATCAATAAGTTTGCTACGCTGCGCAATTCCCGTGGCGGCAACAATCCTGATGTGGTAAAAGCTGCTATCGATGCACAACGCTTCGGTGCTGATGGTGTGACCGTACATCCCCGCCCCGATGAACGGCATATACGATATGAGGATGTGAGACAGATAAAAAAGATCGTTACCACTGAATTTAACATAGAAGGTAATTGCCGTGAACAAAAATTTGTGGACCTGGTACTGGAGACAAAACCTGACCAGGTAACGTTGGTACCTGATGCACTTGGCCAATTAACAAGCGATCATGGATGGGATACGATACAGCATAAACAGTACCTAATAGAAATGATCAGCCTCTTTAAGGCAGCCGGTATCAGGGTATCCATCTTTGTTGATCCCGATATCAAAATGGTGGAAGGCGCTGCAGCTACCGGTACTGACCGTATTGAATTATATACGGAAGGATATGCCCGGCAATTTGAAGCAGGCAAAAGAGAAGATGCCATTGCGCCTTATCTTGTTGCTGCTGTAAAAGCCAGGGAACTGGGACTTGGGATCAACGCCGGTCATGACCTTGATCTGAACAACCTTAAGTATTTTAAAGAAAATATCCCATGGACGCTGGAAGTAAGCATCGGTCATGCATTGGTCTGTGATGCCTTGTATTTGGGATATGAGAATGCGGTACAGTTATATAAACGGCAACTTTTATAAAAAAATATTATGTGATAAATAGAGATAAGACTACCAGAAAGATATCAAAATCTCAAGGAGCTATTCTCTGTTCTCTTTTAACTGTTATCTGCCATCTCAATCTTCCATCATCACAAATGCACCCCAGAAAAAAGGTTCTTTATATTTCGTCATCAGCTGCAGTTGCGCTTGTTTGAATGCTTTTTGCTTGTCACCGGTTTTTAACCAGTTGGTATAAAAGTTTGTCATCAGTTGTTGTGTGGCTGCATCATCCACTTTCCACAAACTCATGATCAATGCTTCTGCACCCGCCACCAGGAAAGCCCGTTGCAACCCATAAACCCCTTCACCTGCTTTTATTTCTCCCAAACCTGTTTCGCAGGCACTCAATACCACCAGGCTGGTTCCCTTCAGGTCCAGGTTCATTGCTTCGTAAGAGGTAATGATGCCATTGCTGTTATTATCAAGACTTGAGTTGTGCTTATCTGCCTCAGAAGCACCCGTAAGCATGAGCCCGGAACGCAGCAGCACATTATCTTTTGCATTATCTGCGTGCACACCAATAGGCCAGTTGGCTTTTTCCACGTCCTGCAGAAAGTAACCATGCGTGGCAATATGCAGCACCGTAACCTGGTGTGTTCCTTTCAGGTTAGTTTCTGTAGCTTCTTTTTGCAACCATTCCGCTACCTGGTATCCCGATGTCTTCAGCATTTTATTGATCCCGTTCACTTCTGTTTTTGTAGCCGGTAATTGCGGAATGCTTCCGGACCCGTAATCAGGAAACCCGATAAGTGTGGCCTTCTTTCCCGGTGCCCCGGATGATTTTCCACTCTTCATCAGATCTTTTGCATTGCCCATCAATACGATATCATATTGATTGATAAGAAAATCACCCCCCGGTTTTTTAAGGGTATATAAATTGATCTGGTTGTACACACCATCCACAGAAGTGTAGATGGTCTTTTTCCCTTTTACTTCTGCTTCAAATGGTTGCCAGTAATGGATATAAGATTTTTCATCATTCACTTTATTTTTCATCATCAGCCGGTAGGTTTTAGCCAGCTTTCCTTCCATCTCATTTCCGTTGGGCAGCAATATCAATTTAGGTTGTTGGCTGCCTTTAGTTACCACCAGTCCCAGGTAGCTGCTGCTATCCAGCAATACCTGGTCAAAGTTTTTCAAACGTATTATCTCAATTAGCGCTTCATCTGCTTTTAGTTTATTCTGAACATCTGAGTACTTTACTTTGCTCGTGAAATAAAACCGGGAAAACTCTTTAGAATTCTCCGACAGTTTTTTCTCCATAGTATTGGCAGCGTTTTCCAGCGAATCCAGGTTGATGCCCTGTTCATTCAATTCTTCTTTGGAATATCCATACAACGCCGTCAGTTGCTCCTTTTGATCGATCCATTCCAGGAAATCTTTCACCAGTTTTTCATTGCCGCTGTTCAATATACTTTCACTCACCTTCCGGGATGAACTCAACAGCAGGCCCTTGGTGGCCAACCGGTATTCAAACAGATCGGTAAGTATTTCTTTATTCGCAGAACCGGCTTCCAGGGCAAAGTTGTAAAACCGCTGAAACCGCGGCGACAACATATCCCAGTATTTTGTTTTTTCCGACTCACTCATTGGCGGGAAATACTTGTTGATGAACTCCAGCGATTTTTCCATCACATCATGATACAATGTATAAGCCCCGTTGTAATCCTTCTTTTTCCAAAGTAAGATGGCAAGATCTTCCTGTGATTGCACATATAAGGGATGTATAACCCCCAATGAAGTTTCCCTGCTTTTCAACACGCCATCCAGCATAGGGGCCGCTTCATCATAGCGCCCTTTGTAACGTAGATAATTTCCCAGGTCACTCACCACTTTTGCATAGGCCGGATTCGTTTCTCCCATGGACGCTTTATAAATACCAGCAGAACGGCGCAACATTTCCTCCACCTTGTCATCCTTCTTCATTACCATATATAGTATGGCAAGATTATTCAGCATATTAGCATACTCTGGCTTACCTTTCTCCAATCGTCTCTCTAATCCCTGGTAAATGCGTTCTGCTTCCGCATATTTTCCCATTTGCTGGTACAGCAATGCTAAATTGGAAAAAAATTTCAGGTGATTTTTGGCTTTGCTCACTTCCAGTTTACCAGCCAGCCTGAGGGCATCCTCCAGCAATTTTGCACCATCCTCATACCGGCCAATGGATTGATACAGGATCGCTTTATTATTCAGTATAATGGCATGTGTCATCGCTTGTTCCTGTCCATTGGTTTTGATCAGCTGGATGGCCGATTCAAATTCTTTCTCCGCTTCGTTATACTGGCCCTGGTTATAATGCAGCACCGCATAATTATTAAGCGAGGCCGCTACGGCCATACTGGTTTCACCTTGTTTTTCCTTTCTTATCTGCAATGCTTCGCCAGTGGAAGTTTCTGCTTGTGCAAAGCGGCCCATGGAGGTATAAAGCAATCCTTGTGTAGCGATCGTTTTGGCGTAGCCGGGATCTGCTGTCAGCGAGCCTCTTTCAAAATAGTTGCGGGCAGCATTTAATCGTTTCTCTGCATACACAAGGCGGCCGGTTGCATAAGCGGATTGCCCCAATTGCATATTCAGCCTGGCATTTTCTTCGTCATTCAGGTCCGCATCTTTGTATAAAGAATGTGCAATGGTTCCCAGCCGGGCAAATTTGGCCCCAAACTCTCCCCGGCCCCTGCCGCCAAAAACTCCGGAATTATCACTCAGTAAAATGGCATAGTCAACATCTGTGGAATCAAACTCTGCATTAAAGTCATCCAGTTCCTTATAGGCAGCCTGCCGGGCTTTGCTTTTGGCTGTATATTTTGCATTGCTTACTTCGCCCTGGGCTTTACCTTTTGCCCGGTCTTTTATCTTGTTCAGAATTTGGGCTGAAGATGATACCGCAATAAATAGCGGCAGAAGGATAAGAAGAATTTTCATGGTTTGCGTTTGAGTAAGTAAACAGTTTACAAGGTACATATAATCTCCAATTTCTACATACCACTAAAGGGGTACTTGCCTCATATCCCGGCTTCCGGCTATTCATCCGGCACATATTTCATTGGTAACAAAGCTTTTCCCCATTACCGTTTACTCTTTAGCTTGCTGTAAAAGTTAACAATATGAAAAGGATGTTTACCACAGTACTTACCGTTGCATGCACTATCGCATCAATGGCACAAATACCCCTGACCGTTTTGCCAAGTGGCGGCAATAAAAAAGCCACCGTGAGTGAACGTATAGGCCTTACTGATGTAACAATACATTATGATCGCCCCGGTGTAAAAGGCCGTGAAGGGAAGATCTGGGGCCAGTTGATACATGTCGGTTTTATTGACCAGGGTTTCGGCCCGGCAAAAGCAGCCCCCTGGAGGGCAGGCGCCAATGAGAACACCACGTTTGAGTTCTCTACGGAGGTAAAGATCGAGGGCCAGGTACTTCCTGCGGGTAAGTATGGTTTTTTTGTTGCCTATGATCCTGCTGAATGCACTCTTATTTTTTCAAAGAACAGCAATTCCTGGGGAAGTTATTATTATAATGAAAAGGAAGATGCACTCCGGGTAAAAGTAAAACCACAGGTATTGGATAAAAGTGTGGAATGGCTGAAATATGAATTCCTGGCTGAAAAAGAAAATAGTGCCACCGTTGCCCTGCAATGGGAAAAATTATCAATCCCTTTTTCAATAGAAGTGGATTATATAAAAACACAACTTGAATCGTTTCACCAGGAATTGCGTACCGAAAAAGGATTTATCTGGCAAAGCTGGGACCAGGCAGCCCAATGGTGTGTGCAGCGGAATGTAAACCTGGAAGAAGCACTGCTGTGGACCGACTCCTCCACCAATGGTGGTTTTGGTGGCGAAAAAAGCTTCCAGGCATGGAGCACCCGGGCGCAGATACTGCAAAAATTGGGACGAAATGCAGAAGCCGGGGCGGTAATGAAAACAGCGCTTCCTTTTGGCAGCATGACAGATGTGCATCAGTACGGCAGGCAATTACTGGGATTAAAATTTACTAAAGACGCCTTTGATGTATTTAAGATGAACTACGATAAATACCCGAAAGAATTTACTACACAAATGGGAATGATGAGAGCCTATTTTGCATTAGGCGATACAAAAAATGCACTGAAGTTTGCTAATCTCGCTTTATCAATGGCCCCGGATCAGCCAAACAAAACATATGTAGAAGGGATCATTCAGAAACTAAAGGACGGAAAGGATATTAACTAATATAACGGCCTGTAAATAGAAAAAGTCAGGAAGAACGCTTCAATTTGTTGATGCTCTTCCTGACTTTCTTTTTATAGAAGGGCTTCTTTTAATTACAGCCCAGCAATTCACACAACTTAGCTTGCAAATCGGGACCTCTGAGGTTCCGGGCAACAATTTTACCCGATGGGTCCACGAGGAAGTTTTGTGGAATACTTCCAATATGATAAAGTTTGGCTACGGAATTATTCCAAAACTGCAGATCGCTTACATGCGTCCATTTAAGATTATCCTCCCTGATAGCGTTCAGCCATTTTTCTTTTTGTCCCGGACGATCGAGTGATACGCCTAATACTGTAAAATTCTTAGCATTGAATTTAGTGTAGTTCTCCACCACATTGGGGTTTTCATTACGGCAAGGCCCGCACCAGCTGGCCCAAAAATCCACCAATACATACTTTCCGCGGAAAGAAGAAAGCGATACCGGAGTACCAAGCGTATCTTCCTGTGTAAAATCAAGCGCCAGTGTACCAACAGCACCGATTTTCTTTTCCGCAATCAGGTCGCCAAGCCTTTTGCCCGATTCTGAATTTTTTACGGTGGCATCCAGCATATTATAGCGGCTTTCCAGCTTCATCACATCTTCATTAAACTGGTAGGTGACTTCAAGGATAAACGGAGACACCATCGAACGGGGTTTGCCTTCAATAAATTTGTCAATCACCTTTTGCATGCTTTCCTGCATACCGGTATAAGTCTTCATCAATCCATCCTTTTCGGGGCCGGGCATGGTATAATTTATAGAACTGCCCAACGCATTCAGTTGCTGGGCCAATGGTAAAAAACCTTTGATAAATTCATCGAAATCTTTATGCGACTTAGAACCGGATATCTCATACTTATCAGGAGTGGCTTTATTTCCTTTTACAGAGATCACTGCATTTTCCACATACACTTCAATGGGTTTTTGTACCCCTTCTATCACGATAAAACACAGTACAGGTTCATCCACTTTCTCCTTCAGGGTAAATTTGCCATTCAGTAAATTAGTACTTACCCATTCTGTTTGAACACCATTCTGATAAAGGCTGATCTTTTTACCATCAGGGTAACCATCCAGCTTTCCTTCAATTACAAAACCTTTTGAACCAGTTTGAGCCTGCACCAAAGCCGGGGCGGCCAGTAAAAACAACAATAATTTCTTCATAATCAAATTACTATTTCCATAAATATTAAATGAACATACGGGACATACAAATTTATACAAAGCCCCTGAATACTAAAAACCTTATTAGCCCCGGATTGACGAAAGGAAAGACTTTGTGGCTGCATTAACATCTGTGTTGTTTTCCAACGCTTTAATGTAGGCGCTGCCAATGATCGCTCCGTCTGCCAGGTGACAAACGGCATCGAAGGACTGTTTATTGCTGATCCCAAACCCAACCAGTACAGGGTTTTTGAGGTTTAAGTCCTTCAACCTTTGCAGGTATTCGTCCGTATTGGCAGCCTTTTTATCACTGCCGGTAGTAGAGGAAGAAGAAACGGCATACAGGAAACCGCTGCTAAGGGTATCCAGCTTCGTTACCCGGTCTTCCGATGTTTCTGGTGTAACTAAGAAAATAAAGTCAAGGCCGTATTTTTTGATAATAGCCCCGTATTCTGTTTCAAATTCATACTCCGGCAGATCTGGTAGTATCAATCCATCAATTCCAACTGCCAAGGCATCAGCACAGAATTTTTCAAAGCCGTATTGAAGAACGGGATTCATGTATCCCATCAGAACGACTGGGATATTAATTTTTTTTCTAAAATCTTTTAGTTGCTCAAACAGCTTTGCCATTGTCATTCCGTTTGTTAATGCAACAGAACTGCTATGCTGTATCACCGGCCCATCTGCCAGCGGATCGCTGTAGGGCATGCCAAGTTCTACAAGGTCAGCACCATGCTCCTGCAGGGCTTTCAATACTTCTAATGTGGAATTTAATTGAGGATAACCTGCGGTGCAGTAAACATTTAAAGCCTTAGTGTTCTTCCTTTGAAATATATTGCTGATCCTGCTCATATTTTTTTTCACACAGCGTTTATGAGATTACGAGTTACACGGAGAGGTTCTGTGTTTAAATTTTTTCCATGTACGTTGCCAAATCTTTATCCCCTCTCCCGCTCAGACATATCACTACAATATCTGTCTTCTTAAAATTGATCATTTTCAATGCATGTAAAGCATGCGCTGATTCCAGCGCAGGAATAATCCCTTCAAGCTTTGCCAGTTCAAAAGCCGCATTCAATGCTTTATTATCCGTGGCACTCATAAAAATGGCCCTTTTGCTTTCAAACAGGTGTGCATGCAGGGGGCCAATGCCCGGATAATCCAGCCCTGCAGAAATACTATGCGGCTCTACTACCTGTCCGTCATCTGTTTGCATTAATAAACTTTTACTTCCATGCAAAATACCTGGTTTGCCAAGTTGTGTGGTCGCAGCACTTTTACCGCTGTTTATACCCAGCCCCGCTGCTTCCACTGCGATCAGTTGCACCGCAGGCTCATCCAGGAAATGATAGAAAGCTCCCGCTGCATTACTACCACCGCCCACACAGGCTATTACATGTGTAGGTATTTCCTTGCCTGTTTTATCCAGTAATTGTTTGCGTATCTCTTCACTTATCACACTTTGAAATCTTGCCACCATATCAGGATAAGGATGCGGCCCCACCACACTGCCGATGATATAATGTGTATCATCCGGATTGTTTATCCAATCCCGTATCGCTTCATTCGTGGCATCCTTCAATGTTTTGCTGCCGCTTGTTACCGGTACCACAGTAGCACCCAGCATTTTCATTCTCGCCACATTTGGCGCCTGCCGTTCAATATCCTTTTCGCCCATATACACAATGCACTTCACTCCTTTCAATGCACACACGGTAGCTGTTGCCACGCCATGCTGACCAGCACCGGTCTCTGCAATGATCCGTTTCTTGCCTAACCTTTCTGCAAGCAATATCTGCCCGACCGTGTTATTGATCTTATGTGCCCCGGTATGACAAAGGTCTTCCCGCTTCAAATAAACTGTCACACCGTATTTTTTACTCAACCGCTCTGCAAGGTATAACGGTGTTGGCCGGCCCACATAATCCCGTAGCAACTGCTGGTACTCCTTCTGAAAAGACGCTTCATACATTATTTCCAAATACTTTGTCCGAAGCTCTTCCACATTCCGATGCAGCATTTCCGGAATGTAGGCACCACCAAACGGACCATAATATCCTTGCTCATTTGGTTGTTGATATGTTTGTGTTGTTGACATTTTCTTGTGAGCCCCTCCCTATACGGGGCGAAGCAATCTCCTAAATTTTTAGTTATTAATTTACCCAACTTCAGTTTTTCATGGTATCGCCTGTTGTGTCACTCACTTGTACGTCCCGTTTTCATGGCATCAAAACCCACCTCCGACGCTTCGGTCGGAGCCTGATATTTATCATCAGGCCCGGTTTCTTAAAGCATCAAATTCACTTAATTCGCCCCTCCAAGGAGGGGATGTACCCTAATGTAGATAGGAGTTCTTTGCCTTTGAGCTGAAGCGACCTTCATCCCCTCCCTGGAGGGGCCGCAACCTTTATCAATAAAGAACTTTTCGAAAGGGGTGGGTCAATCACTCATATCCTTTTCCTTAACACAAATTCACTCACACCATTCTTTTCTTCATATTCAATTATCCAGTCCCTGATTTCTCTTACGGCTGCCTCTACTTTATTCACTACCAGCAACGCATCAAATCGTAAAAAAGAAACTCCCATTTCTTCTAACTCTCTTTGCCTTATTTCATCATTCATCATTACTTTTTCATCCAGGTGTGTAATGCCATCAACTTCGAGCGCCAGTTGAAGGTCTTTACAGAAAAAATCAACAATATAGTTTCCTATCGGTCGTTGCCTGTCAAAATCATATCCCATTAGCTGGCCGTTTTTTATTTCATTCCAGAGTTTTACTTCCGAAAAGGTCATGTTCTGCCGCAGTTGTTTAGCCAGCTCTTTCAGCTTTGGATTATATGGAATTATCTTTCGTTTCATAGGTACCCACCCCCCGGGCCATTCAAAGCATCAATGTCCCTCATTTCGCTCCACCGCAGCTGAAGTGGAAGAACCTTATGGCATAATGTTTCCGGTTCCCTTTTTCTCCTTTTCTTGTTCACCTCTTAGCCTACTTCTTCATCGCCTGCCGAAAATGCAGCACTCTCCCCATATCCTTCACACCCGGTTCTTTTTCAAACTGGCTGTTAATATCCACACCAAAAAAATCAGGATGTTTAAAGGCTTTTACTTTTGCTGCATCATCCGGGCCAATGCCACCACTTAAGAAAAAGGGTTTTTCGATTTTGGCCTTAGTTAAAATACTCCAGTCAAATTTTTGGCCGGTTCCTCCAAGACTTTCTTTCAATCCACCCGTATCAAATAAATAATAATCACAAACCGCATCATACGGAGCTACCAGTTTATCAATGTCTGCGCCATCAGTTACCCGGAAAGCTTTTATCACTTCCACTTCGCTGCTCAGGTCTTCACACATTTCAGGGCTTTCATCACCATGAAGCTGTACTGCATCCAGCCCGTACTCATCAATGGCATCCAACACATCGATCATTTCGGGGTTTACAAACACTCCCACTTTCTTTATATCCAGATCTGCTTTCTTCAGTTCCGTTTTAGATATTTTATCACCGATATAGCGGGGAGATTCCTTATAAAATATCAACCCTGCAAAATCAATATCCAGCCCATCGAGCTGCTGCAGTTGTTTCATTTCGGTGATACCACAAACTTTTATATTCATACTTGTTGTTTTTATTTTGCTACAGATTACACGGATTAACACAAATTAGATCCCTTATAATTTATGGACTCTTTGGCTATGCTTGGCTGGTCTTAAAAATATTCTTATAGCCAGGAACTCACACAAAGCAACACGAAAAATCGGTGTTAATCTGCGTAATCTGTGGCTGCTTTTCAACCGGGCTTCAGACCGGCCACAAATTCTTCAAATGCCTTTCCCGGCTGCTCTTCCTTCATAAAGTTTTCACCGATCAAAAATCCTTTAAACCCGGCCTCCCGCAAAGTTACAATAGCTTCCAAGCTGCTGATTCCACTTTCTGCAATAGCTGGCTTACCATCCGGTATCTTATCTATCAGCTGCAGCGAGGTATTAATGTCCACTTCAAAGGTCTTCAGGTTGCGATTATTCACGCCTACGAGGCTCACTTCATCACAGCAATGGCCAAGTTCTTCCTCATTATGTACTTCCAGGATCGATTCAAGCCCAATGCTTTTGGCATAACCGGCAAATTCTTTTACTTCTTCGGGTGATAAACAAGCCGCAATCAACAATATCACATCTGCCCCAAAAGCTTTTGACTCTGCTATCTGCCATTTGTCTATGATGAAATCCTTGCGCAGCACCGGAATATCTGTCACCACTTTTGTTTGAATCAGGTCATCCAGGTCGCCACCAAAAAATTCATCATCGGTCAATACAGAAATGCCAGCTGCAAATTTATTGTACGAGGTCACCACCGGCTCCACTTCCAATTCTTTGGTCTTGAACCATCCCTTACTCGGGCTTTTTCTTTTAAACTCTGCGATGATACCCGTACTGCCCGGCATCTGCAAATGCTGTACCAGCGACCGGTTAGCGATCTGCCAGAAAAAACCATTCTTTTCAAACCGTTCGATACTGCTCATCGGTTTGAATTTTTCAACTTCTTTTCTTTTTGCCGCTACAATTGTTTCTAAGATATCCATTGCATTTATTCTAAGATCAAAAACCCAAATTCACCGATCATTGTACTTCTATGAGCTTTGAAAGTGCCGCATTCGCTTTCCCGCTCTCCAAACTTTCCACCGCTGTCCCATAAGCATCATCATACTTTTCAAAATTCCCCGTGCAATGTAAGGCCATTGCTGCATTAGCCAAAACAACCGCATTCTGCGCCCAGGTTCCCTCGCCTTTCAAAATGGTAGTAAATATCTTTGCCGCCTCTTCCACACTATTGCCGCCACTGATATCCGGTGGAGATACCGTCCGCTTACCCAATTGTTCCGGTGTCAGAATCCGTTCCCCTTCATTCGTTATAACTTTGGTGTCATTGGTTAGTGATATTTCATCATATCCATCCAGGCTGTGAATGATCGTAAAGGGTTTACCACCCAACTGCAACAGGTAATTATAAATTCTCGCCATCTCCAGGCTATAAACACCAACCAACTGGTAGGTCGGATCGGCAGGGTTTGCCATTGGGCCGAGCATATTAAAGAAGGTCCGCATGGCCAGGTTCTTTCGTATCGGCCCTACTGTTTTTAATGCTGGATGAAATAACGGTGCATGTAGGAAACAAATATTTGCTTCCTCTATTTCTTTTTTCAGTTTCGAATTATCATTGCTGAATTTATAGCCCAGTTGTTCCATCACATTACTGGCACCACTTACAGATGAAGCGCCATAGTTGCCATGTTTCGCTACTTTTTGTCCGCTGCCTGCCACAATAAAACAAGCCAGTGTGGAAATATTGAACGTATTTTTTCCATCACCACCGGTACCTACAATATCTATTGCATCATAGTCACTGAGATCTGCTTTTACACATAATTCCAGCAAGGCATCCCTGAAGCCCTGCAATTCTTCAATAGTAATACTCCGCATCAGGTACACGGTCATAAATGCCGTTACTTCATGCTCGTTGTAAATA
>CAYUCU010000075.1:0-17680 GCA_964443345.1 uncultured Chitinophaga sp. | reverse complement strand
CAGGCATCGTCCACGATGGTTAAGGCATCGTCCACGATGGTTAAGGCGTCGTCCACGATGGTTAAGGCGTCGTCCACGATGGTACAGGCGTCGTCCACGATGGTACAGGCGTCGTCCACGATGGTACAGGCATCGTCCACGATGGTTCAGGCGTCGTCCACGATGGTTAAGGCATCGTCCACGATGGTTCAGGCGTCGTCCACGATGGTACAGGCGTCGTCCACGATGGTACAGGCGTCGTCCACGATGGTACAGGCATCGTCCACGATGGTTAAGGCGTCGTCCACGATGATTTAGGTATCGTCCACGATGGTTCAGGCGTCGGCAACGAAAGAATAGGCGTCGGCAACGATAAAAAATACTGTTTCACAAGTAGTTACAACACAGAGATACAGAGAAACAGAGCTACACAGGGGCAACGGTGTATTCTCTGTGAAACTCCAAACCTCTGTTACTCTGTGTTTAAAGCCCTGTCTTTTGAAACAATTACATAAAGGAAATAAAATACTAATTTCAGGAATGGTAGGCAGAGACAAAGAAAACGGTAATATCCTGAGTTAGCTCTTCCTAAACACGGCATGAATGATTAAAACACTATCGCTTTTGGTTTGGCTCCTCCTTTCATCTTTATTTTGTAAAGACAACAGGATTCGCTGGATTTTTCATTTAATACCAGTCATGCCCTTCAAGACTCATCACTGGAGTATAACATTGACATTACTATTACCTCCAGGTTTTCCAGGAACATAAAGGTCATAGATAGTCTAAATAGATTTGAAATGTTTTGTCCGGATCTCTTACCAGCCTGGATCGAATTTGAAAGATTAGACAGCAATTGTTATATAAACAGTAGCCCGATTGTGATCCAATTATTGGGTACTTTGAAAAAATAAGACCTATAAAAACCATCCCGCCCAATGGAGTGTTACAGTATCATATCCCGTTGACACGTTTTTTGAACCGGGTGGTAACGAATTTTAAGGATAATAAAATAGTTACATTTCGGGGCAACTACAGATTGCGTCTGCACTTAGATTATACTATTGAAAACAAATATAAAAGGGCTTCGTCTAAATGGTATTATTTGAATTTTTAATAACCAAACTTTGTAACAGCTCACTGCTTTCTTCTAAATTTGCCGCATGACAGATGCCAAAGCCATTGCTGAAAAACTCTTACAGGTGAATGCCATAAAACTAAGCCCCGAAAACCCTTTCACCTGGGCCAGCGGCTGGAAGAGCCCGATCTATTGCGATAACCGTAAAGTGCTTTCCTTTCCCTTTATCCGCGACTATATAAAATCGGAAATGTGCAATGTGATCTTTGAGAAGTTTCCGGATGCAGCATTACTGGCCGGTGTGGCCACTGCAGGTATCGCCTGGGGTGCCATGGCAGCAGATCAGCTCAAACTTCCTTTTATATATGTGCGGCCCAAACCAAAAGAACACGGACTGGCCAACCAAATAGAAGGCTACTATGAGGCCGGACAAAAAGTAGTGGTGATAGAAGACCTGGTATCCACCGGTAAAAGCAGCCTGCAGGTAGTAGAAGTGCTGAAAGAACAGGGATTGGAAGTGGTGGGCATGGTATCTATTTTTACATACGGCTTCCCGGTTGCAACGGAAGCTTTTGCCAACGCATCATTGCAGTATTATTCCCTTACCGATTATACAACGCTCATCGCATCGGCCATACATAAAGGAATAGTCTCTGCGGGACAAGAGGAGATTTTGTTAAAATGGAGAGACAACCCCGGTGAATGGACAGGCGTTTCGTAATTTAGATCTAACACATTTTCTATGAAGCAATTCTTTTTAGCCGCCCTTATGATAACTGGTTTCATCACCAGCGGGCAGGCACAGGTAAAACCCTTGCAGGCCGCCGTAATAAAAACACCAACCGCCCTTTGTGAGCATTGCAAAACAAGGATCGAAACCTATCTGAAGCGGTATGATGGAGTAACAGAGATAAATGTCAACTACAGGAAAGGGGAGACCAAAGTAAAATACCTTATCGACCGCACCGATATTGAACAAATAAAAACGGCTATTGCCAATTGCGGGTATGATGCGGATGATATACCGGCAACAGAAGATGCGTACAACAGGCTTCCAAAAACCTGTAAGAAATTTGAAGACGGGGGAGGACATCCCAAGCCAAAAGTGCCACCACCTCCAGCACCCGCACCACCACCAGGTAATTGATTTACTTTACCGCAGAGAGGCTGAGAATACAAAATATAAGATAACCGCTGAGACGCCGAGGCGCAGAGAATACAGAGTAAAGGCTAAGATGCAGTGATAAAAGTATTCATTGTATTCTCTGCGCCTCGGCGCCTCTGCGGTAAGATGTATTCATTGTATTCTCCCCGCCTCAGCGCCTCCGCGGTAAGATGTATTCATTGTATTCTCCCCGTCTCAGCGCCTCTGCGGTTATCCTGTATTCTCCTTATTTCCTCAGTAATTCCCCCAGGTTATGCTTTCCCTCATATCGAATAGGGTAGCGAATGTAGATACCGCCTTTTCCCACCCTTGCTTTTCCCTCTACTCTTAGCAATGATTCCTGTCCCAGCAGCGACAGTAGGGAGTTGTTAAGCAATTGTCCCGATGCAGCTTTGAACAGTATCGGCAGACGGAAATCATTTTGAGCCGGAACATTGATCAGGGTGTCCATTGTAAAATGCCCGAGATAATTACCATCCATCCAGGCATCACCCTCAGCTTCTTTTAGTTTCAATCCTGACCTGTTGGGGTTGAAGTAATGCAGGTCCAGGGTAAAGGTGGATTCCTTTACACCCAGTTGCCCAACCTTGAGGTTTTCTATACCTCTGAATTCAGGTTCGCTCAGCTTGCCGCAGGAAAAATGCAGCAGCGGGGCAAGAAAAAGGACCAGTAAATAAGAGGAGCGTTTCTTCATAAATAATAAGCTCCTGCAAAATAGGGCAGGGAAAGTTGCGGTGGGGTTAAAATCCGGGAAAATTTAATGAGGAAGGCAGGGGCGCAAAACCGCCGGCAAAATGGTTCACTGCCAGTACAAAAAAGGGCGGGAGCGGGGCAGCCGGTACGTAGGTACAAAATGAAGAAAAGGGAGTGTACTTAAAATGACCGGGAGCGATTTTTCCAACCAATTAGTTTAGTAAATACTCTTTTCAATTGAGGAAAGTCGTGTGCCAATTTTTTACGCTGCATTTATTTACTTAAAATGCTTATATATAATAGTATAGGAGACTTATTTAAATATAAAAGGCCGAATTATTCCAACTAAAATGCTATTCTATTGCTTAAAATTGATTTGCTTAAACAAGATAAAATATTCCGACCTAAACAATTGATTAATATTTAACTAATAGCGCTTATCTATCAAAAAATAGCTGAAAAGATAATGAATGACTCGATTTTCCCATTTGTGAAGCGCTGAAATGGGGGTACAGCATCTGTTCAATTGCGGTAAAATTGGCCGAGGAATGGGCTTACAGGCACCAGCAAGTGATAGGAAAAGCCCGCTAACTATTTAAGAATCGTAGAATTACAGTTGGCCTGACTTGTAACCAGCTTATCCAGATTTTGGCCGGGATGTATAGAAATTCAACTTGTTTTTGTTAAATTCGTCACCTCTTTCAACGCATTCAGGACTTTGGACTAACTACATGAGAAAACTATACTTTTTAAGTACGCTGGTACTTACTTTACTTTCCGGCATCACTGCAAATGCGCAGGACTTTTCTAATAAAGGGAAGGAATTTTGGCTCGCCTATTCATACCATGTGGGTATGGTGAATGGCGGAACTCCGGCAATGACCCTTTATATTACCACAGATGTAACGACAACCTACACGGTCGAAATTTATGGAGTTGCTGTCTTGAGCAGTGGGACCATTCTTGCCAACCAGGTTATTCCCGTTAGTATCCCCAATGCCTATTTTATCAGTACAGATGGTTTAACTACGAATAGAACGGTAAGGGTTACTGCAGTAAAACCAGTTGTTGTTTATTCCTTTATTACCAGGAGCCAGGCAAGTGCAGCCAGTTTATGCTTACCTACGAATGTATTAGGAAAAGAATATTATGCCAGCAGTTTCACCCAGATTTCAAATGAAAACAATGCCAGCTCCTATATAACTATTATCGCTGTAGATGATAATACCAGTGTGGATATAACACCAACGGCTAATACTGTTGGAGGATGGCTTGCCGGTTCAACAAATACTGTGAATCTCAATAAAGGCGAGATCTACCAGGTATTAGGAACCACAACCGGAACAAGCGGGGTGGATCTTTCGGGAACCCTCATAAAATCAGTAGCTTCTGCAGGTGGGGGGTGTAAACGTATTGCCGTTTTCTCCGGAAGTGGAAAAATATCCATTGGTTCTCCTCCGGCTTGTAACGGAGGTAGTGCCGACAACCTGTACCAGCAATTGTATCCGGTGGCCTCCTGGGGCAAAAAATTCCTGACAGCACCGAGTTCCGGACGACCTTTTAATCACTACCGGATAATGAGGAGCGATCCGCTCTCTAATGTTTACCTAAATGGAGTGCTTATTCCGGCGGCATCATTTACCAATAACTTTTACCAGTTCTATAATGGTATGCCTAACCTTATAGAAGCAGATATTCCGATCTCTGTGGCCCAATACTTTCCTTCTCAGAATTGTCCGTCAAACCAAAACCCTTATGACCCGGATATGATCATATTAAATCCGGTAGAACAAAATATCAATAAGGTAACACTAGTAAGTTCACCGTTGACGGTAAGTCAAACACCGCCCAACCAGCCGCACCAGCACCATATTCATGTGGTAATGAGAAATGATGCAAGCGGAAGTCCATCACCTGGAACAGGACAATCTTCCTTCCTGTTTGACGGTTTGCCAGTTCCGGTAGGTTCATGGATATTGCATCCTCAGGATCCTAACTATTCCTATTTGTATCTTTCCAATGTTGGTTTTGGAAATCATAGATTAGCTTCCGACTCAGGTTTTAATGCTGTAGCATATGGATATGGCAGTGCTGAAACATATGGTTATTCTGCCGGCGCCAATGTAAAAGACCTGTATCAGCAGATAGGTGTAAGTACACAGTTTGGAATTGAACCTACTCCTTCGGTTTGTAAAGGTTCACCTTTCCGTTTCAAAGTATCATTACCTTACTGTGCAGACTCCATGCGCTGGGATCTATCGTTTTTACCAGGACCACCTCCAGCACCACCCTTGCAAGTATATACCAGCTGTACACCCGGACCGGGCGGACCCGATTCCACAACAGTTGTAAATGGAAAAACACTCTACTGGTACTCCCTGCCCTCATTGTACAACTTTGGCACCAGTGGAACATTCCCGGTTGAAATAGCTGTTTATGCACCCAATACTGATGGATGTGGAAACCTCCAGGAAATACCGTTTGATCTGAACGTTTTCGAACCACCTGTCGCAGATTTTTCTGTTATCGATGGCGGTTGTGTGGCAGAACCATTCCAGTTTAATGATAATACAGTAACCCCAAGACCCAGTTATATCTGGGACTGGAATTTTGATGATATACCCAGCGGGGCAAATAATACCTCAGGATTACAAAACCCTACCCATATTTTCACTACACCAGGCATACATAATGTAACCTTCAGAACGATCACCACACCGGGTTGTATCAGTTCCACGATTTCAAAACCGGTTACTATCAAACCACTGCCTTCAGCAACCATTGCAGGATCAACAACACTTTGCTTAAATGCACCTGCTCCGGATATAACCTTTACTGCAACCGACGGAACAGCACCTTATACTTTTTCTTACACAATAGATAATGGTGGAGGACCCGGCCCGGTTCAAACAGTAAATAGTGTCGTGGGAAATACTGCTACCGTTTCTGTACCAACAGGAGTGGCGGGCACCTTCCGCTATGACCTGGTAAGCGTACGAAATACCGGTTCCGCATTATGCGTGCAGCCGCAGACCGGAACTGCTACGGTTATTGTAAATCCATTACCAACAGCAGCTGTTTCCGGAGCGATCACCGTTTGTAAAAATGCACCACCGCCTGATGTTACATTTACAGGTGGAGCAGGTACAGCACCATATACATTCACTTATAATATTAATGGAGGACCAAGTCTGAACGTTACCACTGTCAGCGGCAATTCAGTGACCGTATCAGTACCTACCGGTACAGCAGGCACCTTTGTTTACAACCTGGTAAGTGTGTCTGATGCCAGCGCTACTATTTGCAGCCAGAACCAAACCGGTTCAACCACCGTTACAGTCAATGAACTTCCTACAGCAAGTATTGCTGGTACTATTGAGGTATGCAGAAATGCAACTCCTCCTATAATCACTTTTACCGGCGCAGGAACCAGCATTCCCTATACATTTACCTATAACATCAATGGCGGGCCAAACCTGACAGTAACCGCAGGGGGACCTGGTCCCAATGCGTTTGTTCCTGTGCCAACAGGTACACCCGGAACATACGTCTATAACCTGCTCAGTGTTGTGGATGGTACCGGCGCAGCCTGCAGCCAGGCACAAACAGGTTCTGCCACCGTCATTGTGCATCCGTTGCCAACTGCCAGTATTGCCGGGGCAACTGCAGTTTGCGTAAATGCAACACCACCTGATGTCACCTTTACAGGTGCAGGCGGTGTGGCCCCATACACATTCACGTACAATATTAACGGAGGGCCCATTCTGAGTGCTACTACTGTAGTTGGCAACTCCGTTACCGTACCGGTATCCACTGCTGTGGCCGGAACATTTAATTACAACCTGGTAAGTGTGCAGAATTCAGGACCAGTAACCTGCATTCAAGGTCAGACAGGAACGGTGACCGTTGTTGTAAATCCATTACCGACAGCTGCAGTCTCCGGTGCGATCACAGTTTGTAAAAATGCACCGGCACCGAATGTGACCTTTACCGGCGCAGCAGGTACAGCACCATACACATTCACTTATAATATTAATGGAGGCCCGAGCCTCAACGTTACTACTGTAGCGGGCAACTCTGTAACAGTGGCAGTACCTACAGGTACAGCCGGTTCATTTACCTATAACCTGGTAAGTGTACAGGACGCCAGTGCCACGCTTTGCAGTCAGTCACAAACAGGTTCCACCACCGTAATTGTAAATGATCTGCCCACTGCTAGTGTTGCAGCAGCTACCACAGAAGTTTGCCTGAATGGAACAGCTCCTTTGGTAACCTTTACAGGGGCCGGAACAAGTGCGCCGTATACATTTACGTATACTATTAATGGCGGACCAAACCTGAATATTACAACTGTCGCAGGTAATTCGGTATCCGTTTCTGTACCAACGGGTACGGCCGGCACCTTTACCTACAATCTTGTAAGTGTGTCAGATGGTACCGCTACAGTATGCAGCCAGGCACAAACCGGATCAGCAGTTGTAATTGTTCATCCGTTGCCTACACCCGACTTCAGCGTTACCACACCATCCTGCGAAACACAAACACTCAACTTTACAGATCTGTCTAATCCGAATGTGGGTACGTCATTTGCCTGGAACTGGAATTTTGGTGATGCTTCACCGCCTTCGACTGCCCAAAACCCGACACATACGTATGCAGCAGCCGGAGCTTATACCGTTTCACTTTCTGTTACCAATAGCAAAGGCTGTGTAAGTAACCCAATATTGACAAGGACCATCAACGTGCATGCACAACCAGTTACCGATGCCATTTTACCGGAAGTATGCCTGGATGATACCTTCGCACAGTTTTATGACAACAGTACTGTAGCTACTCCGGGCTCCATCGTCAGTTGGCTATGGGATTTTGGCGATCCCGGCAGTGGTGCACTTAATACTTCAACATTAGAAGATCCGCAGCACTCCTATACTGCCACCGGCGTCTATACCATTACACTGACCGCTACCAGCAACAATGGTTGTGCCACCACGCAGACATTCCCCTTCACGGTGAACGGTGATATTCCGGTCTCTGACTTTACACCGCTGAATACCGCCACCATGTGTGCCAATGATTCTGTTTCCATCAGGGATGCGGCCACAGTTAACTTCGGCAGTATTACCAAAGTGGAGATCATCTGGGATCTTATTGGCGCCCCCGGTGTCATCCAAACAGATGATACCCCAACACCTGCTAAAATTTATAAACATAAATACCCGACCACATCCACAACATTGAACTATACCATCCGGTACATAGCTTATTCCGGAGGTACTTGTTTGAATATACGTGACAGGGTGATCACCGTTAATGCAGCTCCAAAAGTTCAGTTCCTCGATATGCCCGATGCCTGCCTGGATGCAGCACCATTCCAGATCACCCAAGCCTCGGAAATAGGTGGAGTAGCGGGACCTCCCGGTGTATTCAGCGGGCCCGGTGTTACCGCCACTGGTATCTTCAATCCTGCATTAGTAGGACCGGGTACCTACATGATCAAATACACATTTACTGCTACTGCCGGCGGTTGTTTGGATTCGCTTTCCAAACCGATCACTGTATTGGACAGTGCTTCTGCACGATTCACTTATTCAACATTGAATTGCCAGGATAGCCCTGTTAGCTTTAACAGCACTTCCTCCACCATACCTGCCGGGGCAGGTGCTATTACCGGTTGGACCTGGGATTTTGGTGACCCGGCAAGTGGTGCAAACAATGCTTCTTCTGCGCAGAACCCAACGCATATATTCAGCGGATGGGGAACCTATAATGTGCGGTTATTTGTAACTACCAGCAATAGTTGCCGCAGTACCGTTTATATAGTACCGGTATTTGTGAACCCGATACCAAGACCAAGCTTTACCATACCGGCCAGTGCCTGTTTACCATCGGCCACTGTTACATTCAACAGCGGCGCTTCTTCTATTCCTGATGGCACACAAGCCAGCTTCAGCTATCTCTGGGATTTTGGTGATCCGCCCAGTGGTGCATTGAACAGCTCAACCAATTCATCACCTTCTCATATTTATAATACGATAGGGCCATTTAATGTGAACCTGCAGATCACCAGCGGTGCCGGTTGTGTGCATGATACTATGATCATTCTGAACACACTGCATCCGCAACCAACCGGAGATTTTGGAGTGGACAAAAACGATATCTGTATCGGGCAAAGCTTCCAGTTTACTGACAACAGCGATCCGGCAGATGGCACCACCACACAATGGAACTGGAATATGGATGATGGTAATACCAGGAATGTACCAACATTCAGTTATACCTATGGCAGCCCGCGGACGTATAATGTGACCCTTTCTATAACAAACAATTTTGGCTGCCGCAGTACCGTTCACACGGAAACGGTAACGGTCAATCCATACCCTGTAGTAGATGCAGGACCCGATCTCTTTATATTACAGGGAGGAAGTGATACGCTGGAACCTGTCATTACTTCAGTAGAACCTACTACCTATCTGTGGACACCGAATTTATATTTCCTGTCTTCTAATACGATCAAAATGCCGGTTGTAAAAGGAGTGGAAGATATACGGTACCTGTTAACAGTCACCTCCCGTGGCAACTGTACCGATACTTCATCCGTATTCATTAAAGTATTGAAAGGACCGGAGATACCAAATATATTCAGTCCGAACGGTGACGGTGTGCATGACAGATGGGTGATCAAATACCTGGATACCTATCCGGGCGGAACCGTGGACATATACAACCGGTATGGACAACTCATCTTCCATTCGGTGGGCTATGCAGTACCGTGGGATGGAACCGTGAATGGCCAGCAGGTACCAATAGGTACATATTATTATGTGGTAAACCCGAAGAACGGCAGGACGATAATGTCGGGGTATGTTGATGTAATTCGTTAATGTGAAACTGATATGAAAAGAAGTTTATTATTCCTGGTGTGTGCAGTAAGTATGCTGCAGGGAAAAACGCAACAGCGTCCGCATTATACACAGTATATTCTCAATCCGTATATACTTAACCCGGCGCTGACGGGTGTGGAGAATTATACGGACCTGAAAGTAAGTACCCGTGATCAGTGGGTAGGATTGAATGGCGCCCCCAAAACATCCTACCTGTCCATACATGCACCAATCGGAAAAAATGACTATCGTACCTCAGCCACCTCTTACCAGGTGCCTGGCGAAAATCCGAGAGGCCGTTATTACTGGGAGAACTATACGGCTGCAGAACCACATCACGGTATCGGTATGACACTGGTGAATGACCGTACGGGAAGCTTCAATCGTTTTACAGCAAACCTTTCCTACGCTTATCACCTTGGATTAACACCTACAACGAATCTCTCTGCCGGTTTTGCAGCAGGCATCACCAATGTAAGTATCGATCGTAGCAAACATGATTTTTCAGGTGCCGGCGATCCGTTTGATCCAGCTACCGGTGCTTCGCTTAGCGGGGAATTGAATAAGATACGGCCTGATGTGAGTTTTGGACTCTGGTTATATTCCAGGGATTATTTTATTGGAATCTCCGGACAGCAGATCATTCCGCAGAAACTGGTGTTTACCGATGATGCAGCTTTCCTGGCCAAAGGCAGACTGGTACCGCATCTCTTTTTAACCGCCGGCTACCGCTTTATGATAGGAGAGGACTTTAATGCGATCCCATCCATCATGGTGAAGTATATCAAGAATTCATCCAACACCAATTTCCAGCCGGAAGCCAACCTGAAATTGCAATACAGGGACCTGCTTTGGCTGGGGGGTAGCTATCGTTATGAGAATGGGTATGCGGCCATGGCCGGACTTAACATAAGCAATACGATCAACATTGGATATGCATATGATTTTACCACTACTGCATTAAACACCGTAAGCAGGGGAACTCATGAAATAATGGTGGGATTCCTGATCGGAAATAAGTATAGTGGAAAATGTCCCCGTTGCTGGTAATGTCCGACGGTCTCCGTCTGACATTACTACGCCAGTTGGCGAGCATCAAGTTTTTATAATATCAGACGCCCTCGAAAATCCGACCGTCTCCGTCTGATTTTATAATGTAAGACGCCCTCCAAAATCCGACGGTCTCCGTCAGATCTTATAATGTCAGACGGAGACCGTCAGACATTATAAATGAACGATCTTCTTAGACCGTACTGCTTTCAGGAAATTATTCAGCTTTATCAGGTCTTTACGTTTCTGTTCAATTTGCTGCAGGGTAACATCGGAATCGGGAATTCCGGAAAGATTATTCTCAGCCATTTCTGATTTGGCCTGGTCCAGTTTACAGATAGCATCAGCATATACCCGTTGCAGGCTGTCGATCCGTACCATGCTTACGGCATTGGAAAGTTGTTCATTCACCCGTTCCCAATCCACTTTATCATAAGCCTGGCGCAATTTATTTTCCCAGTTTTTCCAGTCCACATTGTTCAATGCTTTTTCATACGTGTATTTCAGGCTTTCTTTTTCTCTACGGCTGAATACTTCGGCAATATTTTTTTCCACCATCTTCCATTGTACATCCTCCAGCACTTTTTTAGAAGCAGCGATCGCTTCTTTTACCTCTTGTTCCTGCCTTTTGTTAAGCAGGGGAATTTGTTGTGCTATTTCAAAACCGGCATTGATGATCTCCGGGTTTATTTCAATTGGCATTTCTTCTTCCGCCATACCATTTGTTGAAAGGGCAACTTCATTCTCGGCGGCTGTTTTTTCCGCAGCGTCAGCAAGGGCGGCTTTCATTTCCACCTCTGCAGTCGGGTCGGGTTGCTCTCTTTCGGCATCTCCAAAAAAAGCAACAGGAGAACCAACTTCTGTAAACAGGCTAACGCCTTTATCTGCAACGGGTTTATTGATCAGCAGCAGGGCATTTAATGTAATGATGCAAAGGGCCCCGGCAATTACTCCCGCCAGTTTATTAAAAGTGAACACCGGTTTTTTATGTATCCCTAAAATGGATTCCACCCGGTGCAGCAGGTCGTTCTTATTACCTGCAGCTGCGAGTACAAAAGGCCTTTGAAGATGACTTGTCTTTTCCAGTGTAAGCAGGGCAGTGGCATAGTCGTGTGAGTCGTACTGAAACTGCAGCACCATTTCATCACAACTTTTTTCCCGCTCCCTTTCCACGATCTTCACAAAGGCTTTTACAAACGGGTTGAAATATAAAATGGTTTGGATAAAGTTGATCACAAGGTTCACCAGGTAATCGCTTCTGCGGATATGTGCCAGCTCATGCAGCAGCACGGCTTCAACTTGTTGCGGCGTTAAATGATTGATAGCAGCCAGCGGTACTAATATCACCGGTTTCCAGAAACCAATGGTAACAGGAGAGGTCACCCATTCGGATATCCAGGCATGTACCGGTTTTTGAATACCCATGCGGGTGGCTGTTTTGTTTACAAACATCCTCCAGTCCACCTGTAGTTTAGACAGACCGTAGCGGCGGATGATCTGTACGTAACGGTAATTTCTTATGAAGCGGAATACAGGTAGTAAAAGTAAGGTGAGATAAACAATGGAAGCAACGGGTAAGGACCGCTGCAGCCAGTTATTCAAACCACTGGCGGGATCAGGGCTTAAAAAGCCGGAGGCCAGTGTATCATCAGTAACGGTACGACCGGAAAAAACAGCAAAGAAGGTATAGACAAACCATACAAACCCGAGCAGGAGCAGGGTGGTGGCCAGACCGCTTTTAGCAGCTGGTTTTGTTTTGATCAACAAACCAGTAAGCAACTGGTACACTACCCAGAGCAACGCCATTTGCCAGAGGCTGTTCCACACAGCCCAGCCCAGCGATTGCAGAAAGTTGGCCTGACTTCCCATATTGGTTGGTTTACTTTTTTAAGCTGTCTAACAATGCCTGTATCTTTTCCAATTCTTCGGGGCTGGCTTTATGACTTTCATCGCCCAGCGCCTGTATCACCAGTTGGGTGGGAGAACCACCAAACAGGTTATCTATCATTTTTCCTAATAAATGTTTCTGTGTTTTCTCTTTGTTCACTGCTGCCTGGTACACATGGGTACGCATGGAATCATCTCTTTTTACGATCCCTTTTTCATTCATGATCTGCATCAGTTTCAGGGTAGTGGTATAACCGGCCTCTTTTGTTTTGGCCAGTTCTTCATGCACTTCCCGCACAGTGGCTAATCCTCTTGTCCAGAGGATCTGGAGTATTTCCAGTTCGCTTTCAGTAGGCTTGATCAATTTTGCTGCAGACATACTATTCCGATTTATAGCCCGAATATACGACTATTTTCGTATGACCAAAAATTGCTACCGTTATTTAGGTTTTTTTAACAGACAGTAACGTTGAGACGGATAGGGTGGGGAAAGGTTACAGTAAACTATTGCCCGGATATATTAACTTTATGGGGAGGTGCGGCTAAGTGCCTGCATTGATTACCAAACCGACTTTTTTGATGGCCAAAGGCAAAAAACTAATAACAGGACTGATCGTTTTACTGCCTTTCTTCCTGTATGGCCAAACCGTTGACTTCAGCTTTTCCACTTCCAACAATCTTTATTGCAGTCCGCAGCAAGTTACTTTTACCCAGCAGTGTTCCGGCACACCAGATGGTTTTATCTGGAGATTTGGAAACGGTCTTTCAGGTATTCTGCCGGTTGACGTTACTACTTATACCAACCCCGGCAGCTATTCAGTTACCCTCATCGCTATTTATGCCGATGTGGCTATTTCTGTTACAAAAACCGTTGTGATCAATCCTAAACCAACTGTCTCACTCATTTCAGACAAAAGAAAGCTGTGTCAGCCCGGTACTGTCAATTTTTCGGCGCCGGGGAGTCCTTTCATCACCAGCTATGAATGGAATTTTGGGGATGGATCGCCTGTTGTAATAACACCGACCAACACAACCAGCCATCTTTTTAATACATACAACAACTTTTTTGTCAGCGTTAAAGCAATATCGGGGGCTGGTTGTTCATCAATGGCATGGGATACGGTGACGGTGGAACATTTTTCCATCATAAATGGCAGTATAGATCCTGCGGGCGGTTGTATTCCGGCCATTATTTCCCTTAATGTCATTCCTGATCCGCCACCGGGTGACCCGGTAGTAAATTATACCTGGGATTTTGGTGATGGTTCTCCCATTGGCACTACGGTAGTCCCAACTGTCAGCCATACCTATACTAATACCAACCCTGTTACCACGGCCCATGTAATAGTAGCCACTGCCAGCGGTTGTACCAGTCAATTCAATTATTCCGAGTTTGGATTTGGCATACCGCCTGCCAATCCTGTTGCCCAAACAGCTGATGGAAGGTCCACTTATTGCGCCAGCGAAACAATTCATTTTACGGCTTCGGCAACTAATGCGAACTGCTATTTATGGAACTATGGAGACGGACATTCTGATTCAATATTCTCCCCCATCATCGAATACCGGTACCGTTCGCTGGGTGCTAAAAGAGTGATCATGACGCCTTATTTTAACGGGTGTCCGGGAGCGGAAAAAGACACTATTGATCTGAATATCATCGGGGTGGTGGCCGATTATGATTTTCATAATATCTGCAGCGCCAAAAATCATTTTATTTATGACAACCAGTCTTTGGGTAATGTCAGTTCGTTCCGCTGGACCTTCTCAGATATTCCCGGCGCACCAGACATCACTAACTATAATACGACTCACAATTTTCCCACTAACGGTTCTTTTACCACTCAATTTTATCTCTATGATGCTATTACCGGATGCAGTGACAGCCTGGTAACCAGTCAATATACGGCCACACCTGTATTTACCAGCACCCGCACCAACGTATGCAAAGACAGTATCATCAACTATTCGGTGGTGAATCCTTATCCGCCCGGCACCGGTTACTTGTATCAATACCATTTAGATGGCTACATCGTTGCCCACAGCCTTTATCCTGACCTGGAACTAAAGCCGGACCAGCGGGGTGTTTTTAATGAATATGTCATCATCATGGGGCCAAACGATAACACCTGTGATGATACATTGTACCTGCCTCATCCCACCAAAGTAGGCGGGCCGGTAATGAATTTCACCATACCCTTCAATGGTTGTTTTTTAAATAACAGCTTTCCTGTCACTAACAATAGTTTTCCCTTTTTCCCAGATGAACCTATTGTAAACTGGTCGTGGGATTTTGGCGATAATACCACCAGCAATTTGCAATTGCCACCGCCGCATACATATGATCATACCGGCACTTTCTGGATGCATTTTAAGATAACGGATATTAATGGCTGCGCTCAAAAAGATTCTCAACTGGTACGGGTGAACCCCACACCTGAGATATTTGTGTTGCCAAGGGCTGATACGATTTGCAGTGGTGATTCACTCCGGCTGATGGTTTTTACCGTTGACCAGTTTGCATGGACAACGGACTACAATATCAGTTGCCTTACCTGTGATACCGTTCAGGTAAGACCAACAACAAGCTTTAACTATATCGCACAGGCCACGAATATATTTGGTTGCACCAATGCAGATACGAGTAAGATAAAAGTATATGAACCATTTGTGCTGCAGGTGATGCCTGCCGATACCTCTTTTTGTATAGGAGGGAAGGTGCCCTACCGGTCGAATGTAAATGGAATGGTCAGTTGGTCGCCCTCTACCTGGCTCAGTGCAACTGGTATTCCCAACCCGGTAAGTAAGCCGGATTCATCTGTAACTTACCAGGTGATTATCAGCGATTCAGCAGGCTGCTTTGTGGATACGGCTTTTGCTGCTATACAGGTAAATTATAATCCCACTGTAAATGCGGGAAACGACCAGGTAATTCCATTCAATAATACATTTACGCTAAGCCCGCTGTATAGTCCGGATGCTGTTTCTTATACCTGGTCACCACCTGTTAACAGGCTGTCTTGTATTTCCTGCCCGGTAGTATCGGGAACAGCACTGGAATCCACTACGTATACTATTAATGTAACGAACGGGTTTGGTTGTAAGGCAAAGGATGAAGTGAAAGTGACCGTATCCTGCAGCAAAGCCAACCTGAACTTTCCCACCGGGTTTACTCCCAATAATGACGGACGCAATGATCAGTTTTATCCCCTAACGAGAGGCTACAAGCTGATCAACCGGTTTGCCGTATATGATCGCTGGGGCAATAAAGTATTTGAACGAACTAATTTTACTCCCAATACACCTTCCCTCGGATGGCATGGCACAACAAAAGATAAACAACCCTTAGACACCGGCGTATTTGTATGGGTGGTGGAAGCTACCTGCGATTTGGGGCAGAAAGTGGAATCGAATGGAACGGTTGTTCTAATCAGATAATGGGGAGTAATTAAAAATTAATAATTAATAATTAAGAATTAATAATTAACCCGCTGTCCGGATATTTTCTATAGCCTCGTAGTAGTGGAATGCCGGTAGAATAATATCACGCAGTCCCCATGCCTCGTAGAGGCAAAATGCCGGTAACAAAATAATATCACGCAGTCTCTCTTGCCTCGTAGAGGCAAAATGTCAGTAGAAAAAAGGGATGATAATAATTTCGGCCCCAAGCCCCGGCGGGGCGATATGTTGTTATGATAAACAAACAGGACGCTCCTACGGAGCTAAGAAAAATATTAATTGAATGTACTGCTACTAACATGCCCGCCCCACCAGGGCTTACACATCTTACCCGAATGGTCCAAATATGTTATTGATCCAACGCAGAATAAAAATATTTCTGTCAGCCTCGTAGAGGCAAAATGTCAGTAGAAAAAAGAGATGATAATAATTTTGGCCCCAAGCCCCGGCGGGGCGATATGTTATTATTACAAACAGGAATGCACCCTCCCCAAAAAAATAAGCCCCCCTGTAGAAACAGCGGGACTTAGTAATGGTTCTGATTAAGAACGTGAGAACGCAGCGGGATGCTGCATTCCTGTTAATAATATTGGTAGTAAACCGTATTCGATTTGTTTAAAGATGTTATCGGTTCTGTTTGGTTGATGATCGATCCCTGAGCTGGTCCGGCAGAAGGAGGTAATGGTACCGGTTTCTTCTTTGCAGCTATTTGTGCCAGGCTCGGAGCGATGACCAAAGATACGATCGACATCAGTTTTATCAAAATATTCATCGATGGACCAGAGGTATCTTTAAATGGATCTCCCACTGTATCACCGGTAACTGATGCTTTATGTGGTTCGGATTTCTTATAGAACATCTCGCCATTTATTTCCACCCCTTTCTCAAAAGATTTCTTGGCATTGTCCCAGGCACCACCGGCATTATTCTGAAACATTCCCATCAGCACACCACTTACAGTAGCACCCGCAAGAAAACCGCCTAATGCTTCTGCACCTAAACCGGGAGCAAACCCAATGATCAGCGGAGAGATGATCGCAATAGCACCGGGCAGCATCATCTTTTTAATAGACGCCTGGGTGGAGATCGCTACACACTTATCATACTCCGGCTTGCCTGTTCCTTCCATGATACCTGGAATGGTACGGAACTGGCGGCGTACTTCTTCCACCATCGCCATTGCCGCTTCACCTACCGCACGGATACATAAAGACGAGAATATAAAAGGTACCATGGCGCCTACAAACAGGCAGGCCAGTACATTGGCTTTGTAAATATCAATACCGGTGATACCAGCCACACCAACAAAGGCAGCGAATAAGGCCAGTGCCGTCAATGCAGCAGAAGCTATTGCAAAACCTTTACCTGAAGCAGCAGTCGTATTACCAACAGCATCCAGTACGTCTGTTTTCTCCCGCACTTCTTTAGGCAACTCACTCATTTCAGCAATACCACCGGCATTGTCTGCAATAGGACCGAACGCATCGA
>CAYUCU010000074.1:0-17782 GCA_964443345.1 uncultured Chitinophaga sp. | reverse complement strand
GTGGACGATGCCTGAACCATCATGGACGACGCCTTAACCATCGTGGACGATGCCTGAACCATCATGGACGACGGCTTAACCATCGTGGACGGGGCCTGAACCATCATGGACGACGGCTTAACCATCGTGGACGGGGCCAGTTCCGTCGTTGCCGGCGCCAGGTCCGTTCAATCAACTGTGCGCCTGTTCATTAAACTGTGTCGCCCCCTGCCAAACCGGTTTACTTATCTTTGCGGCAATCAAAATCCCAAATCCAAATTCCAAATCCCAAAATCCAAATCCCAAATCCAAATTCCAAATCCCAAATCCCAACCAGAAAACTCAAAACTCTTAACAGCACTATGACCCGCATCTACTTCGATAACGCCGCCACCACCGCACTCGACAAGGAAGTGCTGGATACCATGCTGCCCTACATGACCACTCATTTTGGCAACCCGTCCTCCATCTATTCCTACGGACGAGAAAGCCGGCTGGCCATTGAAACCGCCCGCAAAACCGTGGCCCGCATATTGAATGCTCACCCGGGAGAAATATTCTTTACCAGCGGTGGCACCGAAAGCGATAACATGGCCATCACCGCTGCTATTCAGGACCTGGGTTGCAGGCATATCATCACCTCTCCCATAGAACACCATGCCGTACTACATGCCGTGGAGCACCTGGATAAAAAAGATGTGGTGACCAGCAGCTTTGTAAAATTATTGCCCGACGGACATATTGACCTGAACGACCTGGAAGAACAACTGGCAGCACATAAAGAAAAATGCTTTGTTAGCCTGATGCATGCCAACAACGAGATCGGCAACCTGCTGGATATCTATGCTGCCGGGGAGATCTGTAAAAAACACAATGCCATCTTTCATTCGGATACTGTACAAACCGTAGGGCATTATAAACTGGACCTGCGGAGCAAACCCGTCCACTTTGCCACCGGGGCGGGACATAAATTTCACGGGCCAAAAGGGGTGGGCATCTTATATATCAATGATAATATAAAGATCAACCCGCTGATACTCGGCGGCGGACAGGAACGCAACATGCGGGCCGGCACCGAAAACCTGTACGGTATCGTGGGCTTTGCCAAAGCTTTGGAACTGGCTGATGCCCGGATGGAACAGGACAGTGTGTACATACAATCACTGAAAACATATATGATCGCCGAATTGCAAAAACATATTCCCGGTGTACAATTCAATGGTGATCATACTGGCAAGAGTTTGTATACGGTCTTAAACGTTGCCTTTCCCAAAACAGAAAAATCAGAGATGCTGCTCTTCAGTCTCGATATGCAGGGCATCTGTGTTTCCGGTGGCAGCGCCTGCAGCAGCGGCGCCGATGTGGGCAGTCATGTTATCCGGGCCATCAGCAATAATCCCAACCTGGTACCGGTACGGTTTTCCTTTAGCAGGCATAATACGAGGGGGGAGGTGGATTTGGTGGTGAGTAAGTTGAAGGAATTGATATAGTATTTAGTCAGAAAGACGGGAAGACGGAAAGACGGAAAGTCAAAAAGACGGAAAGACGGAAAGTCAGAAAGAGGGTCGTTTATAAAGAATAGTTTCCTACATTAATAAGATGCGTTGATTTATTAGCAGATGTCTTTCTGACTTTCTGTCTTTTTTGACTTCCGGACTTTCTTCCAGACTTTCTTCCGGACTTTCTTCCGGACTTTCCGTCTTCCCGTCTTTCGGACTAATTAACAAAATAAATTTGGTGCTTTACGAAAACTTCGTAGCTTTACGAAAACTTCGTAGAAATGGAAAAATTAACCCACGTTGAGGAAGAGGCCATGCAGGCCGTATGGCGCACCGGCGAAGGCAATGTAAAAGCCTTTATAGAACACCTGGATGAAACGATCCCTTACACCACTTTTGCTTCCACTATTAAGAACCTGGAAAAGAAAGGATACCTGTCCAGCCGGCTGGTGGGCAATGCCTATTTGTATAAACCAGCGGTGAATGAGGATGCGTATAAAAAGAAATTCATGGGTAATGTGGTGAAAGAATACTTTGATAACTCTTATAAGGAACTGGTGAACTTCTTTGTGGAGCAAAAGAAATTATCTGCCAAAGAACTGAAGGAGATCATCACGATGATAGAAAAGGGGAATCGTTAAGCTTTAAAATTTGTTTATGCCTTTTATCCTGTTATATCTTATCAAATTATCGGTCTGCCTGGCGGTGGTGTTCCTGTTCTACTATTTTATTTTGCGCAAGCTGACCTTTTATAATAATAACCGCTGGTACCTGCTGACCTACACGGTGCTTTCTTTTTTTATCCCTTTTATTAATATATCCCCGGTACTGGAAAAGAATGAATGGGCCAACAGTGAGGTGGTGAGCTGGATGCCGGTTATCGGAACGGGTGGCAGGGCAGTGGTGCAGCAGGTAAACCTGTTATCTGCGTGGAATATTTTACTGATGGTGGTGGTGTCGGGAATGCTGATCATGCTTGTCCGCCTGCTGCTGCAATTAGTTTCTTTCCGCCGGATGATACAAAAAGCAGAAAGAATAAATTCCGGAGGGATGAGCCTGTACCAGGTGGATGCCGACATCATTCCTTTTTCCTTTGGCAATTCTATTTTTATCAACCGTCACCTGCATACGGAAACAGAATTGCAGGAGATCATCAGTCATGAGTTTGTGCATGTAAAACAGCGGCACAGCCTGGATATCATTTGGGCAGAAGTGCTTTGTTTGCTCAACTGGTACAACCCGTTCGTTTGGCTTATCCGCAAATGCATCCGGCAGAACCTGGAGTTTATTGCCGATGGTAAAGTGCTGGAGAATGGGGTGGACAGAAAACAATATCAATACCTGTTGCTGAAAGTGATCGGCAACAATCAATTTAGTATAGCATCCAAGTTCAATTTTTCTTCATTAAAAAAACGTATAGCCATGATGAACAAGATCAGATCAGCAAAGATCAATTTGCTACGATTCCTTTTTGTGTTACCGCTGGCAGTGGTGCTGCTGCTGGCCTTTCGTAACAAGTATGACAAAGCGCAACAGCAAGCACCTGCTGTGAGGGAAACAGTTTTGCAGGATACCACTCCCGCATCTAAAAAAGGTGTGCCTAAGCTTCCTGCCGGCATTGAGTCCATCAGTGTGCTGTATGGCATTGAGACTGTTTCTGCAGATCCGAAAAAGCAAAAGCTACAGGAGTTGGTAGCTGTAAAACGGACCGATGGTGAAAAAGAAGTGTATGACCTGAATAGTATGGAGAACAGGAAGGCGTTTGAAAAAAAGTATGGAGTAAAACTGGAAGACCTGGTGCCGCCGCCGCCACCTACTCCGCCAACACCGCCAGCAGCATCTGATCTGAGTATTGCTGTAATACCAGCCACTCCACCAACAGCAGTTGAAGCGGGTATCACCCCGGAACCACCCATACCACCCACACCGCCGGTACAGGTAAAATTGCCGGAGAGCGTTAAGAAAATAAGTATCAACAACAAAAAGGCAACCGTATGGCTGAAGAACGGCCAGAAAGAGGATTATGATTTGAATAATCCCGAGCAAAAAGCCAAGTTTGAGATCAAGTATGGTGAGTTTGTTGCACCGCCTCCGCCGCCACCTGCAAGAACAATTTTAGACCGGGAGGAACCTGTTGCTGCAGGTACCACCATGGCCGACAATAGCAGGACAGCCATCCGTTACAGCGACAGAAGCACAGGTGTAACCGCTGCCAGCAGTCCCCGTGCTTCATCCGGACCGGGCAGAGCCACGGGCCCGGTTGCTACAACAAGTCCCGTAACTGCGGGCCCAACAGGAATAACGAGCGGTACGCCGGCAGCCACTGTTGCCGGACCGGGAGAGGTTGTTATTTCAGATGCTTATTCTGTTACTTCTGATAAGGACAATAAACAACTTTGGTTAGAATCACCTTCCATTTCTATAACAGAGAGCAAAAAACTGGTGGTGATGGATGGAAAGGAATTACCAGCGTCTGCAGAAAGGAGGAATTTGAACGGCACTTTTAAACTGCTGACACTTACAAAAGAAGAAGCGGTAAAAAAATATGGTGAAAAAGGAAAAAACGGGGCGATTGAAATAACGACTGTAAAATAGAACAGATCAACCCGTTGGCAGCGTTAATTTTCAGAAACGAAAGTCATTGTCCCATAGAGGGAAATGTTTTACATATCGCCCCTACGGGGCTCTGCAAACCCTTTATATTTCTTTGTTTCTTCTACTAATATTCCGCCTCTACGAGGCTGAGCACATTAACGCTGCAACGGGTTACATCAATACTAACGAAAAGGGGTGAGCTGCTTATAATATAGTAGCTGACCCTTTTTATATCCGGGTGTTCACAAAAGAAGAAGCGGTAAAAAAATATGGTGAAAAAGGAAAAAACGGGGCGATTGAAATAACGACTGTAAAATAGTATTGAGTGCAATAGATAAACAATAAAGCCTCTCCAATATGATGGAGGAGGCTTTATTGTTTATACAAGGTTTATAGATACCCTGGTAACCATTGCCCATTTACCTCTTTATAAATAATACCAGGGATTTCTTTTGGCGGCCCACATATACTTCCGCATATTTCTCCAAAAAGCAAGTACCATATAGATAAGGATGGGGGAACCCACCGTAAGGATAGACGTGTACATAAAATACTGGCGGATCTTGCTGGTAGAAATGCCCATGCGATGGCCGATGGCTGAACAAACGCCAAACGCATTCCACTCTACAAAGCTTTTGAATTTGTACATATTGCTAATTTAGAAAAATTAAACCATTCGCCCAATTCCGTGTTAGTAAGACAGGTGTTTTTTCGTACTTTCGCCACACATATTTATTTAATATTGAAGATTTAGTATTGAATATTTTGTTTTCCGGCTGAAATGATTCCCCGAAATATTAAATCTTAGATCTAAAATTAAAAATACTCCTCCATGGTATTCGATCTCAACCTCATCAAAAAACATTACGCTGAAATGCCCGCCAAAGTGGATGCCGCCCGTAAAGCACTGGGCCGCCCGCTGACACTGGCAGAAAAGATATTGTATTCCCACCTCTGGAAAGGAGTGGAAATAAAAGATTTTCCCCGCGGTAAATCGTATGTTGATTTTGCACCGGACAGGGTGGCCATGCAGGATGCCACCGCACAGATGGCCCTGCTGCAATTTGATACCACCGGCCGCAAAACAGTAGCCGTTCCCAGCACCGTGCATTGCGATCACCTGATCGTGGCCAAAGTGGAGGGCAAGGCCGACCTGGCAAAAGCAAAAACGGATAATGAAGAAGTATTCAATTTCTTATCCACTATTTCCAATAAATATGGCATTGGTTTCTGGAAACCGGGCGCCGGTATCATTCACCAGGTAGTGCTGGAGAATTATGCTTTTCCCGGTGGTATGATGATCGGAACAGATAGTCACACCGTGAATGCGGGTGGTCTCGGGATGGTAGCTATCGGTGTAGGTGGTGCAGATGCCTGTGATGTGATGGCAGGATTGAGTTGGGAATTGCTGATGCCAAAACTGATCGGTGTAAAACTGACCGGTAAATTAAATGGCTGGACGGCGCCAAAAGATGTGATATTAAAAGTAGCCGGTATCCTTACCGTAAAAGGTGGTACCAATGCCATAGTGGAATATTTTGGTGAAGGCGCTACCGCCATGAGCTGTACCGGCAAAGGAACTATCTGTAACATGGGTGCGGAAATTGGTGCTACCACTTCCACCTTTGGTTATGATGAAAGCATGAGCCGCTATTTAAAAGCTACCGGTCGTGCAGAAGTGGCCGCCGCAGCAGATAAGATAAAAGAATACTTAACAGGTGATGCAGAAGCATATGCTGATCCTTCAAAATACTTCGACCAGGTAATAGAAATAAACCTTGATACACTGGAGCCCCATTTGAATGGTCCCTTTACACCCGACCTGGCCACACCTATCTCTGAAATGAAAGCCGCCGCTGCAAAGAATGGCTGGCCCACTAAAATTGAATTTGGATTGATCGGCAGTTGCACCAACTCTTCTTATGAAGATATCAGCCGGGCGGTAAGCCTGGCCAAACAGGTGTCAGAAAAAGGATTGAAATTAAAATCAAACTTTACCATTACTCCCGGTAGTGAGCAGGTGCGGTACACCATTGAAAGAGATGGTTTCCTCAATGTGTTTGAAAAGATAGGCGCTACGGTATTTGCCAATGCCTGCGGGCCCTGTATCGGTATGTGGGACAGGGTAGGGGCAGAAAAGGCAGAACGTAATACCATCGTTCACTCGTTCAACAGAAACTTTGCCAAGCGGGCTGATGGTAATCCGAATACCATGGCATTTGTGGCTTCACCAGAATTAGTTACTGCATTGGCTATTGCAGGTGATCTGAATTTCAATCCGCTTACCGATACATTGACCAATGATAAAGGCGAACAGGTAAAACTCGATCCGCCGGTAGGTGATGAGTTGCCCATAAAAGGTTTTGCTGTAGAAGATGCCGGCTACCAGGCACCGGCAGAAGATGGCAGTAAAGTGCAGGTGGATGTAAAGCCCGACAGCAAACGCCTTCAGTTATTAGCGCCCTTTGCACCATGGGAAGGTATTGATCTGAAAGGATTGAAACTGCTGATCAAAGCCAAAGGAAAATGTACCACGGACCATATCAGTATGGCAGGCCCCTGGCTTAAGTTCCGCGGCCACCTCGATAATATCAGTAACAATATGCTGATCGGTGCCATGAATTTCTTTAATGAGAAAACAGATTCTGTAAAGAATCAACTCACGGGTGAATATGGCACCGTACCCAACACACAGCGGGCCTATAAGGCAGCCGGTGTGGGAACGATCGTGGTGGGTGATGAGAACTATGGCGAAGGTTCCTCAAGAGAACATGCTGCAATGGAACCGAGGCATTTGGGTGTGCGGGTGGTATTGGTAAAGTCATTTGCCCGTATCCATGAGACCAACCTGAAGAAACAGGGTATGCTTGGTATCACATTTGCCAACAAAGAAGATTACAATAAGATACTGGAAGATGATACGATAGATGTGATTGGGCTGACCAGCTTTACTCCCGGTAAGCCGTTACAATTAGTATTGAACCATGCAGATGGCACCAGTGAAACGATTGAAGTAAATCACAGTTATAACCAGCAGCAGATAGAATGGTTCAAGGCCGGCGGCGCATTGAATGTGATCCGCAGTGAATTTGCGAAAGGCTGATCTTTTTTCAGATAAGTGAAATGAATTTGAACCACATAGGCCATAGAAAACATAGGAATACACACATAGATAACCTATGTGTGTATTCCTATCTGCCTATGTGGTTCAATCACCTGCATAATACTTCAGAAATTAATAGTAGTAAGCTGCCTGCCATTAGGCAATTCGCTGGAGGCATAGAATAATTTCAACGACTGAATAGTTCCTTTCCTCAGGGAGACCAGGTCTTTCACTCCCAGTATCATTACACTGGCTGCATCTTTACTATCCGCATAATGGAATTCTTTCAGTACGGCATTTTGTCCGTCTTTAATGGTGATCACCCTGTTCTTACCTGCTCTTCCGCAATGATGATACTTGATGGCCAGGTTCTCATTGGCTGTCTGCTGGCCCAGCTGCAGACTTTGTACCGTATTGACCTCACCGCCAAAGCGCTGGATCATCAGTTTATTGCCTACATAAATTTCAAAACCTTCACCACCGGGTTTACTGGAAAAAGAAAGCAGGGATACTGCGAATACAAACAATAACATTGATTTGCTGATAAGAGATTTCATAACTTATAATTTTAAGGTTAAAAATGACCGATGCTGGCTATTGCATCTTTACCACACAAAACAACGACAGGGAAAAGGCTGTATAAAATTCCTTTGACGAATGGAAGCTGCGGCTTGATGTGGCGCAGCAAAATGGGTAAGGGTTGTTATTTCTTTGACCCGATGGGGCTCTGACACGTCTCTTAAATATGTTTCTACTAACATATCGCTCCGCCTGCTGGCGGACTCTGACACCTCAGATAAATATATTTCTGCTACTAGCATATCGCTCCGCTTCCTGGCGGACTCTGATACGTCACTTAAATATGTTTCTACTAACATATCGCTCCGCCTGCTGGCGGACTCTGACACACCATGTAAATATGTTTCATAGCCTCGTAGAGGCGAAATATTAGTAGAAACAATGATTTATATTAATTTTCAAAGCCCCATCGGGGCGAAATATTTTTGCATATCGCCCCAATGGGTTATACGATTCAATTTCAGAAATAACTCCACCAACTTATTTCTTTTGCTTTTTGCTAAACAAAAATAACAGCAGGGTGACAATCAGCAGACCCACAGAACCATATACGAGATAGCTTACCGGCATAAACTCTTTCTTCTTCAAATGTATGTTTCTTATTTTCATGTGTTACTTTTAATGTTATGGGACGAATAAGACCTGATGTGGATATAGTAATGGATATTTTAAAGGCGGTGCTGGAGGCCCAGCCCTTGTCGTCTTTTACACAAAGCCTGCTGCTTCAGTACCAGGAGCGGGGAGGATTGAGTAAAAAGCAGCTGGAAGGTTTGTATGGTAAAGCGTCAAAGATCAGCAGCATACCCGCCGGTAAGCTGGCCACGCTGGAGGCGATCATCCTGAAAAAGAACAGTAAGCAGCGGTCGGAGCTGCCCCCCACGACACCGTTATATACCCGGGATGAAGAGACCGGAGCACTTATTGCCGCCATCCTGGCAAAGTACCCGGAGCATAAACGGGTGCTGTTCCTGCAATCCAAATATGATAATAACGAGCCACTTACCCCAACCGAAATCGCTGAAATAAAGCGGTTTAGCAAACTGCTCCCATAATATTCTTACTTTTAGGAGGGCAACCTTTGCAGCCCTTTAAGCGATTCAATAACGAAATCAGATGAGACATTGCTATCAGCAGAAGAATTGACCTATCATGTGGAGGGTTGTTCCCTCAACAGGAGAGAGAGCCAAAAAATCATATACAGCTCTTTCTATGGGTATGCTATGGCTATTTGCGACCGTTATGCTAACAAACAGGATGATGCCCTTGAAATTCTGAATGACGGATTTCTGAAGGTGTTCAAAGAGATACACCATTACCAGCCAGCATATAAAGATGTTATCAGCTCCTTTAAAGGATGGGTAAGAAAGATAATGGTATATACAGCCATTGATCATTTCAGAAAAAATCAGAAACACAAACTGGTAACACAACTGGACCCGGTTGAATACCAGATGGCTTCAGGCAATGCGGATGCTATCGATAAAATATCGTATGATGAGATCATCAGGGCCATTCAGGAACTATCGCCCGGCTACCGGACGGTCTTCAACCTGTTTATTATTGAAGGATTAAGTCATGATGAAATAGCGGAGAAACTGGATATCTCTACCGGAACGTCAAAATCCAATCTCTCCAAAGCAAGAAAGCAATTGCAAAAAGTATTATTTAAACTGAACCAAATACAGGTAACCAAAAATGCAGTCTGAAGAATTTGACAAGAAGATCATTGAGGCAGCAGCGCATCACCACCCGGTCTATAATGAAAAGGCCTGGGCAGAGATGAATAAGTTGCTTGATAAACACCTGCCTGAGAAAAAAGAGCGGCGCCGGCCATTTATTTTCTGGTGGCTGCTTCCTGTGCTGCTGGGTGGCGCAGCTTTACTCATCACACAAATGAGAAAAGGCAATAAACAGATCACCGAAACAGTAAATAAAAAGGACAGTGAAAATATTCCTGCAAAAACTGGTCCTGCACCTTCAGGAACTTCAGAAGAAGCGGGAGATAAATCTACCATTACACAACCAACTACAACTGCACCTGGTACTAACCTGCCGGTTTCAGATAAAGGAGCCAATATAGATAAGAAGGGAGTGAAAGATCCCGCTGTTACTACGGGTAATAAAATAAATGCACCCGTTACTGCCGGTAATAAAGACAAGCAAGCTAATACGGATATTTTCACTTCAACTGATAAGAAAGGTAACCCCAGTTTTGTTTCCGGTAATGGAGTGGTAACAAAGAAGAAAAAGAAATCTCCGACGCCTGCGCCAGTACAAAAGGATATAGCAAATGAAAAGGCTGATAACAATACCGAACCGGTAAATACCCTTACCATTCCTGAAGCAGTTGCGGTTAATACAACAAAGAAGGAAACGGATCAGCGATCAGCACCGGTGGAACCACCTGCAGGTAATACAGACAAAGCAAGTAACAAAACCGATAGTGCAATAGCTGATAAAGCAATTGCAGGTAAGCCGGATGAAATAAAAGAACCCGTTAAAACAGATACGGTTTCCCGCATAGCGGAAACTGAAACTGCCGTTAAGAAGGTAGCAGCAAAGAAGAAGAAAACAAGCTCGTTCTTTATTTCATTTTCAGCAGGCCCGGATCTTAGTTTTGTCAGTTCAGGCAAAGCCGGTACCACAAAGATCGTTACCGGTGCAGGAATAGGGTACACTTATAAGGAAAGGCTTACGCTGCGTACTGGTTTTTATTCCGGACGCAAAGTTTATTCTGCCGGTGCTGACGCATACAATCCGCCGCCAGCATTCACCCAGTTTTATCCTTACCTGGAAAAAGTGGATGCCAACTGTAAGGTGTATGAGATACCGCTTTCACTTTCGTACAATTTTGGCAAAGGCGCTTCAAAGAACTGGTTTTTGTCTGCCGGTCTTTCTTCTTTCCTGATGAATGAGGAGACCTACAATTATTTTTATAAATACACACCCACCGGGAATACCTATACCAATAAATGGACGGTACGAAATGAGAACTTCCATTATTTTTCCGTGCTTACTCTTTCGGGGGGCTATCAGCGTAATTTCGGGAAGCGATTAAGCCTGATGGCAGAACCTTATCTTAAGGTGCCATTTGGTGGTGTGGGTTATGGAAAAGTGAAACTCAACAGTGGTGGTGTGCTGTTCACTGCCGGGATAAAGTTATTTTAACAGGATACCAGCAGGCTGAAGATCATTAGTTGTTGTATTCCATCTGGATAAAGTATGAAACTCACTGCACTTTTTTTTGTCCTCGTGTTTGGTTTGCTCATTCAGCTTTCCTGCAGTAAAACAGGCGGAACACCACCGCCTCCGCCACCAGATCCCTGTTTGATGTTGAATATTGGCCTTAGTGGTGCCGTTACTAACCCGTCGGTATCAGGAGCTAAAGATGGCAGCATTACTGTATCGGCTACAGGAAGCAGCGGGTTTACATTTTGCGTTAATGGAGGTGCCTGGCAAGCATCCGGCACATTTATGAACCTGGCGGCCGGGAACTATACTATTATTGCAAAAACCCCTGATGGGTGTACCGGTTCAATTTCTTTTGAATTATTAGATCCTGCAATTTCCTGTGTGGGAGTAAACATTGCTGTTACTACCAGTGCCACGGGTAATATTCCCTGCGAAGCCAGTACCGCAGATGTTACGGTAACTGCCTCTGGTGGAACCGGCCCCTATACATATAGCTTGAACGGAGGGGCCTTCCAGGCTGCAAACAAGTTTTATAACCTGCCATCCGGCAGTTACAGCATCACCGTTAAGGATGCGAATGGCTGCATGGGCAGTGCCTCTACTACAGTGAACAACCTGGTGGCAGGTCCATTATTTACACAGGCACGCCTGCTGATAAGAGCGCATTGTTTGTATTGTCATGGAGCTATCCTATCAGCCGGTGGCATTAACTATTCAGAGGATTGTACTATTGTGCTCAATAAAGACAGGATAAAAGCAAGGGCGGTGGATGGGGTTCCCAGCCCGATGCCACAGACCGGTTTGATACCGGCAGCAGACCGGCAAAAGATCATGGACTGGATCAATGCCGGCGGAAAGTTTACCAATTAAAATAACGGCTGATCGAAATAGCAACGCTTCACCGGCAAAGCCGGCTGCTTATTTGTTGCCCCAGCGGAATGAGGAAATGGAGATCCCTGCCAGGTCAAGCACCCTGTCGACAACAGTGGCAGCTACTGCTTCTATCGTTTGCGGCCTGCTGTAGAAGGAAGGCGTGGCGGGGCAGATGATGCCTCCCGCCAGGGTTACCGTTTCCATGTTGCGAATATGTATAAGATTATAAGGCGTGTCACGTATCACACAGATCAGTTTCCTTCTTTCTTTTAAGATCACATCTGCGGCACGGGAGACAAGGTCATTAGATATCCCTGATGCAATGCGGCCCAAAGTACCCATCGAACAGGGGATGATGATCATCGTATCATACTGGCCGGAACCAGAAGCAAATGGGGCAGAAAAGTCTTTTGTAGTATAATAGGTTACCGGGAAGTCTTTCCAGGATTCATTGTTCCCGCCGGGTTCTGCGGAAAGTTCTGTTTTCCAAACCTCTTTTGCATTATCGGAGAGTACTACGGACAATTCATTCCATTGCTCCGGAACAGATAATAATTTTTTAAGAAGTAACTCAGAATAGACTGAGCCGCTTGCACCCGTAATAGCAATTACAATTTTCTTCATAGTCATATAACCCTGCAAAGCTGCGAAAAGTTGTGCGAAATCAAGTCCATTTGCGCAATCGTTTGCGAGTTACCTGGACAGGCACAAGGTAGCTAAAATCATTGTCGGGACATTGAGTTCAATCAATAAAACGTGTTATTCGTACATAATTTAGGGTTTGAGGCTAAAAAGGATCTGTAAATCTTTTGTGTTATCGATTTATTAACGATCTTAGTCATGAATTTTCATAGGATAAGGTTTAATGGTTAATGGTTTTTGATTAGGGCCCCCGACTCTTGAGTCGGGGTTCTTTTTTTACAGGGGTCCAGGCACCTTTTTCTACTAAAAAACCCCTTTCCGTTTCAGGGAAAGGGGCTTCTCAATACAAAGTTTGTTATTTAAAAACCTTTAGGTTGCTTAGCCGGCTGGTTGAGCTTCTGGGTATTTTCATTTCCCATATTTTCAATGATCCAGTTGGTCATTTTGCTCCAGAGGTGGAAGGTGGTGTTGTCCACCTGTCCGCCAATACCATGATTTTTGTTGGGGTAATAAGCACTTTCAAAATCAATATTGCTTTTCACCAGTGCAGAGATCATTTGTGTGGCATTTTGAAAATGCACATTATCATCAGCAGTACCATGAATGATCAGGTATTTGCCTTTTATCTTATCTGTGTGATTAATCGGGGAGTTGTCATCATAGCCGCCGGGATTTTCCTGCGGGGTACGCATATATCTTTCTGTATAGATATTATCATAATACCGCCAGGAGGTAACCGGTGCCACAGATACGGCAGCGCTGAAAACTTCATTACCCTTGGTGATGGCCAGTGCACTCATAAAACCACCATAGCTCCATCCCCAATGGCCGATATTGTTTTTGTCAACGAATGACATATTGCCGATGTACTTAGCCGCATCGATCTGGTCTTCTATTTCAAACTTGCCTAATTGTAAGTAGGTCTTCTTTTTAAACTCTTCACCACGGTAGCCGGTACCGGTATTATCCACACTTACAACTATAAATCCTTTTTGCGCCAGCATTTGATGCCAGGAACTTACTGCGCCAAAACGATTGGCTACCTGTTGTGAACCCGGACCTCCATAATTACAGAACAGTACCGGGTATTTTTTTGAAGGGTCGAAGTTGGCGGGCTTCAGCATCCAGCCATTCAGGGTATCCCCTTTGCTGTTGGGAACTTTTATAAATTCTGCTTTTCCATAACCATATTCTTCCAGTTTGCTTTTTAGTTTGGCGCTTTCATTTACCGTTTTCTCCACTACGGCACTTATTTCCTTTTTCTTATTGACCACGATATTATTGACAGTAACGGTCTGTGGTGTGTTGAGGTCAGAGCGGTAATCGTAGAACCTGCTGAAGCTATCATTCAGTTCTATCCGGTGCCAGGCTTCTCCCTGTGTAAGCTGGTAGGTTTTTTTACCTGCAAAATCGGTAACAAAAAGATTTCTGTCCATCGGCCGGGGATAAGCCATTGTAAAGAAGATCCTTTTGTTTCCTTCATCCACACCATTTATATCGGTCACTTCATAGTTGCCTTTGGTTATTTGCGTTTTTGTTTTGCCATCCAGGCTGTAGAGGTATAAGTGGCGGTAGCCGCTCATTTCGCTGGTGAAGAGATAGTTCTTACCATCTTTCAGGTACCACCAGTCATCATTGATCTCTACAAAGTATTTATTCTTTTCTTCATACAGCAGGTTGCTGGCGCCGGTGGCGGCATTGGTGGATAATAATTTCAGGTCATTCTGGTGCCGGTTCATCCAGTAAACAACCAGGGTATTGTCGTCTTTTGTCCATTTGATGCGGGGGATATAAATATCTCCCTGCTCATATTGTGCTTTTGCTTTGTTGCCACTGGCCACATCATAAATATAAATGTCAACGGTGGAGTTATCATCGCCGGCCTTGGGGTATTTATACCGGTAATCTTTATTGTGTGCATTATTGTAGATCGTCATGTTATATTCCTTCACTTTGCTTTCGTCAAAGCGGTAATAAGCAAGGTAGTTGCCTTTGGGGCTCCACTCAAAGGCACGGGTAAATTCAAATTCTTCCTCATATACCCAGTCACAGTTGCCATTGATGACATAGTTCCATTTTCCATCGGTGGTAACTGCTTTTGTATTGCCGCTTGCTATATCGTATAAGTAAAGATTGTTTTCCTTTACATAAGCGATCTTGCTGCCATCGGGGGAAAGGGTGGGGTGGAGTAATTTTTCACTGTCAAGCTTTGTCAGCTTTTTGGATGCAGCATTGTACAGGTACACCATTGATTTGGATGACCTGCGGTATATCTGCTCTGTACCTTTTTTCAGCAATACAATATCCGGGTAAGTGGAGCTGTATATGGCATCTTCCGGCTGTCCAAAGGGTTTCCCGTTCTCATCTTTTAGTTCATCAAATTTTATTTCAGGGTCTTTATTGGTTTGCCCAAAGTCGGGCCGTACCTGCTCGCCCCTGAAAGTACCTTTTTTGTAAATGTCTTCTAAAGTAATTTGTTTTTTTTGTGCTGCTGCAAACAGCGGAAGAATCAGAAATAGCAAGAAAAGCTTACGCATAGTATCTGTTTTTTAAAGAGGTAAATGTAATGGAATCAACCCAAAACAGGGCTGCCGTACAAATAAAAACCCCGGATTAACGGGGTTTTTAATAAAGTGCTGGTATTATTTATTCTTTGGTCTGTCACGCATATAATCAAATCTTTTACCACTCACTTCTGCCATGTCAGGGATTGCTTCTACCCGGTACTCCCCGGCATCCAGTTTTTTCTTGGTGTCAGAAAATGCTTTGAGTGTCAATTCAATGTCCTCATCTGTATGGATAGCAGATGGAATAAGACGGTAGATGATATGACCTTTTGGTATAACCGGGTACACTACAATAGAAGCAAAGATGCCATAGTTTTCCCGCAGGTCCATTACCATTGCTGTAGCTTCAGGTACGTCCCCTTTCATATATACCGGTGTTACCACCGAGTCGGTGTTGCCAATATCAAATCCTCTTTCTTTTAATCCTCCCTGGAGTTTCATTGCATTGCTCCATAATTTTTCTTTGTATTCCGGGTGATTGCGCACCAGTTCCAGCCGTTTCAGGTTGCCAATTACCAATGGCATGGGCAGGCTTTTCGCAAATATCTGCGAACGGATATTGTACCGGATATAATCAATGATATTCCTGTCTCCTGCAATGAAGGCACCAATGCTTGCCATTGATTTGGCAAAGGTGGAGAAGTAAAGGTCAATTGCATCCTGGCAACCCTGTTCTTCACCGGCACCGGCACCTGTTTTTCCCAATGTGCCAAAGCCATGTGCATCATCCACCAGTAAACGGAATTGATATTTATTTTTCAGATCAGCAATTTCTTTCAACTTGCCCTGGTCGCCTGCCATACCAAACACCCCTTCAGTGATCACCAGTATGCCACCGGCAGATTGTTTTTGAATAAGTGCCGTTGCCCGTTGCAATTGCTTTTCACAATCTTCCACATCGTTATGTTTGAACACATACCGGTGCCCGGGATGCAGCCGAAGTCCATCAATGATACAGGCATGACTTTCTGCATCATACACAATGACATCATGCCGGCTGCAGAGTACATCAATAATGCTTACCATTCCCTGGTAACCAAAGTTCAGCAGGGCAGCATCTTCTTTCATTACAAAAGCAGCCAGCTCATTTTCTAATTGTTCATGAAGATTACTGTTGCCACTCATCATGCGGGCGCCCATAGGGTAGGCAAGGCCGTATTGCTTAGCGCCGTCAGCATCTGCTTTGCGAACCTCGGGATGGTTGGCCAGGCCCAGGTAGTTGTTCAGGCTCCATACGATCATTTCTTTTCCACGGAATATCATCCGGCTGCCGATCTCTCCTTCCAATTTTGGGAAGGCAAAATAGCCGTGTGCCCTTTCCCGGTGCTGCCCGATTGGGCCAGCATGTTTCAATAAACGTTCAAAAATATCTGCCATATTAATTATTTATTATCAGTTCCAAACTGGCGCAAAGGTAAGGTTTTCAGCCTTTTGTCTGATATGAAGTTTCTCAGATTCAGCACTTTGAGAATGAGTGTTTTGTGCTTGAATGCATTTTGGGACCAACTAACCGGCTCATTAATTTGGTATTGTTCAGGGGCATGCCAGGAATGCAGCAATTATTTATGTCTTAACGTAAATGTTTCACCCTTTCATATATAGTTTTAGAAGTTAATCAGTCAATTGACTGATCCTTGTTAATGGACCCGGTGCTGCTGTAGCATATATTCGTTTTCAGCTTGTGATAACTATTCATTCAAATTAAGGAAGTTTGCAGTATGCATATCCAGGAAGATATTTCATTGAAGCCCTATAACAGTTTCGGTATTGATGCAAAGGCCAGGTACTTTGCCACATTTAATGATTATGATTCATTGCAGGAACTTGTGGAAACTAACCCGGCAACTTCCTTACTGGTACTTGGAGGCGGCAGCAATATTTTATTTACCCAAAATTTTGAAGGGCTGATCCTAAAGAATGAGATCAGGGGTATTACAGAACTGCATGAAGACAATGAGCATGTTTATGTAAAAGCAGGAGCAGGGGAGAACTGGCACCAGTTTGTGCTATACTGTATTCAACGCAATTGGGCAGGGATTGAAAACCTTTCATTGATACCCGGAAATGTGGGAGCATCCCCTATGCAAAATATCGGAGCCTATGGGGTGGAGATCGATGATGTGTTCTGGGACCTGGAGGCCTGGCATATTAGGGATAAGAAAAAGGTCACATTTACCCGGAGTGATTGTGAGTTTGGTTACCGGGAAAGTGTATTCAAAAAGAAGTATAAAGACCAGTTCATTATCCTGAATGTAACGTACCAGCTAAAAAAGAAACCCCGCTTTAATACCAGCTATGGTGCCATAGAACAGGAGTTGGAGAAAATGGGTATAACAGAACTTTCTATAAAGGCTATTTCAGATGCCGTCATCAATATCCGCACTTCCAAATTGCCCGATCCTTCTGAAACCGGCAATGCCGGTAGCTTTTTTAAGAACCCTACTGTGTCGAAAGAAAAATTCCAGATTTTAAATTCTAAATTCCAGGGCATTGTTGGTCATGAGAATATTGATGGTTCAGTAAAGCTGGCTGCCGGATGGATGATAGAGCAATGCCATTGGAAAGGTGTTCGCCGCGGTGATGCAGGCTGTCATGCTAAGCAGGCGTTGGTGCTGGTAAACTATGGTAATGCTTCCGGTAATGATATCTATACGCTGAGCGAAGAGATCAAACAGTCGGTAAATGCTAAGTTCGGCGTAGTATTGGAAAGGGAAGTGAATATTGTCTAACTGGTTAATTGGTTTATTGGTTTA
>CAYUCU010000073.1:0-17906 GCA_964443345.1 uncultured Chitinophaga sp. | reverse complement strand
AAGATTTGAGTAAAGCCATTGGCTGATTCAATAATGAAAGAAAAGGAATTAAAAGATTTTTTAGATGCGAAGGTTGATCTGTACAATCAGCCTTCCTTCATAAAAGACGACCCTATTTCCATACCACATTTATTTTCCAAAAAACAGGATATTGAAATTGCAGGTCTCTTCGCTGCCGTATTTGCCTGGGGCAATCGTACCACTATCATCAATAAAGCAAAAGAGCTGATGGAGCTGATGGATAATGCGCCATATGAATTTTGTTTACAGCATCATCCTGCCGACCTGAAACGACTGACAAGATTTAAACACCGGACCTTTACTACCACCGACCTATTGTATTTTATCGGGTTCTTCCGGCAGCATTTCCTGAAACACAAAAGCCTGGAAACGGCGTTTATTCCTCACCCCCAACCCTTCTCCATAAATGGAGAAGGGAGAGAGACTCCGATTGTGGAAACGGCATTAACGTATTTCCATCACTATTTCTTTTCACTGGAACATATTCCCGGCAGAACAAAAAAACATATTGCCACTCCTGAAAGAAAATCCAGTTGCAAACGCCTCAATATGTTTCTCCGCTGGATGGTACGGCAGGATGACAAGGGTGTTGATTTTGGCATCTGGAAAAAAATATCTCCGGCTGCGCTTATTTGCCCGATAGACCTGCATGTGGCCCGTGTGGCAAAGCGGCTTCAAATTCTTAAAAGAAAACAAACAGATTGGCAGGCCGCATTGGAACTAACCAATTATCTGCGAACTTTGGATCCGCAAGACCCGGTGAAATATGATTTTGCTTTATTTGGTCTTGGGGTAATGGAAAAATTTTAGCTACAGATGCACGAAGATTTAATCCCTGATATTAACCAGTCACTTGAAATCAGCTTACCCGCTTCCATTTCTCCGGAAGAATTAAAAGAACAACTTTCCGCCTATATCAATCACCTGATCAATACCGATTTTGAAAAACTGGTCTATTATCTCTACCGTATTGATGTGGATGAAATAAGAATGAGAAACCTGCTCGACAAATCTGCGGGAGAAAATGCAGCAGCATTGATCGCCGAACTCATCATCGAACGACAGCAACAAAAAATTGAAAGCAGGAATAAGTTTGATACAAACGACACTATCCCTGATGAAGAAAAATGGTGATAGTGCTTTTAGTCGTCCAGCGGTTTTCCACCCAACAATGCTGCATATGCATCAATTTTGTGAAACAAATACGCCCTGGCAAAGATCGCATCGGCTGATAACGCAGTAGTATTCAAAATTGAATCTTCTTTGCTCGTCAGTACCCGGAGATGTTTTTTACTTTGCACATACTCATTTGATTCATTGATCACATCGGTCTTTCTAAGAAGCTCTCCGGCCATATTTAAAAGATTATTGGCATCCAGGCCTTTTATATTCAGTTGGTTCAATTGCAGAACACTATCAAGACCCGTGAGCTTTGCCAGCTCACCTATTTTTTTCAAATCGGGAAATACCACGGCAATATCCCTGCTGGCTGCATATCGCTCCGCATCAGGAAATTTCCCTTCGATATCTTTTACAAAAGCTGCATTACCTGCAGCGGGCGCACCAAAGGTGATCAACTGAAGATTTCTTTTACCAGCTGGTAATTCTTTTTTCAGGTACCCTGCAAAGGGATATGCCAGGTTGCCGCCCAAACTATGCCCCGTGATCACCATACTTGCACCAGCGGGAATTTTTTGTTCAATAAACTCTTTGATCGTTAGTCCGCTGCTGATATCCTTTAATTGCAATAAATTTTGAAACCCGATGCTGGCACCAAGGCTGATATAGGCGTCCTTTATGCTGTCGGTATATGGCCAGGGTTTTATCCGGAATATATTGAAGTCCTGCAGAATAAAATTTTGAAACCCTTCGTTGCTAAATTCCATTACAGAGCCCCGGATCACCAATGCATATTGCTCAGCGGTTTTTCTTTTTGTAATGATGGCATAGTTGCCATTAACAGCCTCCGGCACAAAAACAACTTCATAGCCCGGGGCATACCTGGCAAACGCCTCCTTTAGATTATTCTTGTATATAACCTGGTTCAGTTGTACTGCTTCTGTTGCAGTCAAATAGGGAACAACAGCCGCTTCCTTTTTACCAGGCTTGCAGGCGGCAAACAGTACAATGAAAATCAGGAATGCAAAAACTCTGGAAAACGGCATACTTACAAAATAGAATAATGATGCTGCAGAAAATGAGTTGTAGTAATTGAACTATCAGACTTCATGCTTAAGACTTCTCTTTCTTTTCAAACATCAGCTCCTTTACTTTCTCTTTGTCTTCTTTTTCTTTTTTAAGATCGAACATGGTGCCGAAGACATGGTCCCAGATGGTAGAACTTACCCCATACCCATTGTGTTCATTTTTATAATGATGCAGGTGATGGTTTCTCCACAATCCTTTCATCCATTTAAAAGGCGGGTTCCAGGCATGTATGGCGTAGTGCATGGTGCCATACATAAGATAACCCAGCAGGAAGCCCGGGAAAAACATAAATGTCCGTTGCCCCAATACCAGGTACATCAGACCAAAAATTGCCGATGAAAGGATCAGGCTTGGAACAGGTGGCATAAACAATCGTTGCTTATCCCTGGGATAGTGATGATGATTGCCGTGTAATGTATAAATGAATTTTTTTGCCCTGCCGCTATTGGCCACCATATGAAATAAAAACCGGTGTGCCAGGTATTCGAAGAAGGTCCAGAAGAACATACCGCCTAAAAAAGTAAGTGCAATTCTGCCCGTTGTGTACCCAATGGTGCCACTATAATACGCCATCCAGACCATAACCGGCGTGTACATACCCCAGATAACCAGTGGATGCGTTTTAGTGAGCATTTCCAGGTAGGGGTTTTTAAACAGCTGGGCCTGCCCTTTATTATTGATCTTCTCAAATTGCATGAGGCAAAGATAGAGAAAACCGGCTTGGAGAAAACAACTGGCAACCCGGATTTTAACCTGATTTTAGTCAAAGGGGAAACCTTTGTCAACCCCTTGAAAACTACGGGTTTCTCTAAAAGCAGATGCAGGCAAAATAACTACCTTAGCGGCGTTGATCTTATTTCAAGAGTTCGCTTTAAAAAAATAATATGAAACTGGTTACCTACCTGAAAGATGAACATGAACAGCTTGGTGTATTGATAAACGACATGGTTTATGATATGGAAGTGCTGCATCCCGACCTTCCGGGCACGATGAGCATGTTTTTAAATTATTGGGAAGACAGTTTCCCGACAGCACAGGCCGGTGAGATGCTGCTGAAAGAAGGCACCCGAACCAGCAACAAAGGCATGCCTTTAAAAGATATGCAGTTGCTGGCGCCTGTTCCTTTTCCCACCAGCTGCCGGGATGGGTATGCCTTTCGCCAGCATGTGGCTGCAGCAAGAAGAAACCGCAAAGCAGAGATGATTCCGGAATTTGATCAATACCCGATCTTTTATTTTACCAATCATCACAGCATACAGGGCCCGGGTGATATTCAATGTATGCCAGATCATTTTGAAAAATTAGATTTTGAACTGGAGGCGGCTGTTGTTATTTGTAAACATGGCAGAAATATCAAAGCAGCAGAAGCAGATGAATATATTGGTGGCCTTATGATCATGAATGATATGAGTGCAAGAAGATTACAGATGGAAGAAATGTTGTTAAATCTTGGGCCTGCAAAAGGAAAGGATTTTTCCACTGTCATCGGGCCCTGGCTGGTTACAATGGACGAATTGCAGCCTTTTGAAATACCCGCAAAAGAAAATCATACAGGTAAGGGTTGGAACCTGCGAATGCAATGCCGGGTAAATGGCAAGCTTGTAAGCGATGGCAATCTTGGAGATATGAACTGGACCTTTGCAGAGATCATTGAACGGGCTTCATATGGCGTCACTCTCTATCCGGGAGATGTGATCGGCAGTGGTACCGTAGGTACGGGCTGTTTTTTGGAACTGAATGGAACCGGCAAACTGAATGATCCCAACTATCCTGAGCAATGGTTGCAACCGAATGACGTAGTGGAAATGGAGATTGATGGGTTGGGCATACTGAGCAATACTATTGTTGCGGAAGAGAGTGACTTTTCAATACTTGCCCTGAAAAAGTTATGAGTTATGACCTTAGATCTATCTAATTTAACTCCCGCCGAAAAACAATACTATCTGCAGCATGTGGTGGCACCAAGACCGATTTGCTTCGCCTCCACTATTGATAAGGCAGGTAATGTTAACCTCAGCCCGTTCAGTTTTTTTAACTTGTTTTCATCCAATCCGCCTATTGTTATTTTTTCTCCAGCCAGAAGGGTGAGGGATAATACCACCAAACATACTTTACAAAATGTACTGGAAGTTCCGGAAGTGGTCATCAATATTGTTACTTATGATATGGTACAGCAAACATCATTGGCCAGCTGCGAGTTTCCAAAAGAAGTGAATGAGTTTGTAAAAGCAGGCTTTACAGAAGAAGCCGCTACCATAGTAAAGCCGCCTATGGTAAAAGAAAGTAAAGTGAAAATGGAATGCAAAGTGCTTGAAGTAAAACCGCTGGGCACCGAAGGTGGTGCCGGCAACCTGGTGATCTGTGAAGTGTTGTGCATTCATGTTGACAATTCATTACTGGATGACAATCTAAAGCTGGACCAGCGAAAAATAAACCATGTAGCAAGGCTCGGTGGTGATTGGTATTGTGTTGTAAATGAATCCAATCTCTTCCAGGTGGAAAAGCCGAATACAAAACTGGGTATTGGGATTGATGCTTTACCAGTTGCCATCCGAAAGAGTAAAGTTTTGTCCGGCAATCATCTTGGACAACTTGCTAATGTGCATGACCTGCCGGTTATTGAACCTTCTTTTGATGATGACCACCTGAAACAGATCATCCAATACTACAGTATCAATCCGGGTGAGTTGGAAAAAGAATTGCATACCTATGCTGCCAAACTCCTTGACAGCGGCAGCGTAAAAGAGGCCTGGCAGGTATTATTGACTACGGCCTGAAATACCGGAAAACTAAATTGCTCCAAATCATCATTCTAAGGCTGGTTTTCTTGGTTTATGTTCTTTGTATATGACATATTAAACTTGAAGAAAACAGAATAGTTTTTTATCTTTAATGAGGTGGTTAAACACCTTGTCTTATGCGTAAACACTGCACACTATTTCTTCTGCCGGTACTCCTGCTTTCTGTTTGCTTTTTTTCCTGCGTACCGCAACAAAAAGCCACTACTCATAAACAGCAGTTAGCCATCCTGGACAGTCAATTGGAGCAGCATAGCAGAAAATTAAAAGAGCTTGATGCAAAACGCCAGGCCAAACTGGATCAAAATGAAATAGATGATACTGCCAACAACCGGATCAGGAAATATATTGGTGTTACCACTGCTGAAATTGATAAACTGGTAGCTCAAAACTCTATACTTATCGGCAATACGGTGGTGGAAAGGGAAGACTGGAACAAACTGAAGAAAACGCTTGTTCTTTCGCAAGTCATTTCTAAACTCATCAATGATAAAGTAAACTTCATCAACGACCTTATTAACCGGAACATGGTGGTAAAGCTCGACCAGGATGTATTATTTCAACCAGGTAAGTATACCGTTGCCCAGGAAGTATCAGATGCTATCGGCAAGTTCTTTGAACCGGCAGCAAAAGAAATTGATATGTTCACCCAAAAGTATCCCGACTTTCCGTTGTCGCTGGTCATTACAGCAAAAGGATATGCTGATGGAACGGCTATTACAGAAGGTACTCCTCTTTATAAAGCATTGATGGAAGGAGTGAGACTAAGCGGGGCTAACCCGGATAATAAAGAGCTGAATAAGGAATTATCCAGGAAAAGAGCAGCTGCAGTAATAGAACTCTTTCAGAAATACACTAAAGACCGGTCAACAATGGGCGGTAGTGTACGCAATATCATGTTCGTTACTGAAGGAAAAGGAGATGCCATACCTGTTGGAAAAGCAACTGATTACACGATAGATGATCCCCGCAGAAGGGTTGTATTGTTATTCTGGAGTGTGTTTCCGGAGTAGCCTTTTTATTTTCCTCCAAATACTTTCTTTAGTATATCAGACGTTCTGGCCAGCGGATTTTCCCTGATGCTGGCTTCCTCTTTTGCCACCTGGTCAAACAAGGCGTCCACAGCTTTGCCTACTACATAAGAAGTAAGATCGGGGTTTATTTTCTTAAACGTGGTGGGCAGTTTATTATACGTAGTTACAATATCTGAATAATACTTTGTGGCATTAGCACTATCAAGCGATGATTTCACGGAAGGAGAAAAAGCTGCAATTAATTTCTCTATGGTCTTTTCCTTAAAATAATTAGTGGCCCCGTCTTTCGGCCCCTTGATGATCTTCAGCGCATCCTTCAAGGTCATCTCTTTAATGGCATCCAGGAAAATTGGTTTGGCAAACGCTACTGCTTTTTCAGCGCCGCGGTTAATGGCCAGGATGGCCTTATCCACTTGTGCACCCATTCCCAGGTTCCTCAAAGTCTTTTCTGCTTTCAGTGCATCGGGTGGCAAAAACATTTTATAAAATTCACTGCCAAAAAAACCATCGGTCTTATTCAGATTCAGTACAGCAGAAACAACGCCCTTTTGCAGCGCTTCTTTGATTCCCATACCGGCTTCATTTTCTGTAATATCTCCCGTACCGGATTTTGTACCGGGTATTTTGGGAAGTTTTATCTGGGAAAAAGCCGGTGCAGCGCTGAGCAGTAACAATGCAAAAAGGATAGCAGTATTTTTTTTCATATACGGTACTTGTTTTTATTGATAAAAAGCCTTTCTGCAGGCTGCAAAAAGGCTGCCACTTATTCTGACGGTATTATGCCCGCCAGGTTGCTTTTATTTTATTCCGCCGCCAAATACTTTTCGCAAAAGGTCGGTGGTCCTTGCGGCAATATTCTGCCGGATGTTGACTTCTTCTTTAGCCACCAGGTCAAACAGGGCATCTGTCGCTTTACCGGTTACAAATGAGGGCAGATCGGGGTTTATTTTTTTAATTGTTGTTGGGAAGTTATTATACCGGGTCACCACATCGGAATAATACTTAGTGGCATTCAGTTTATCAAGCGAGGTTTTGATGACAGGTAAAAAAGCCGCAATCAGTTTATCCGTGGTTTTTACCCGGAAAAAATGAGTGGCACTGGTATCGCCATTTCTTACGAGACCAATAGCATCATTCAGGGTCATGCTTTTGATAGCATCCACAAAGATGGGTTTGGCAAAGCCAGCCGCATCTTCAGCTGCCCTGTTTATCTGGAGAATAGCTTTATCCACCATATTGCCCATACCCAGGTCACGTAGGGTGTTTTCAATCTTTTTAGCATCAGGGGGCATCAGTATCTTATATAAAGCATCTTTAAAAAAGCCGTCTTCCCGGTTCAGGTGCAGCACCGCCTTTACCAGTCCCTGGCCCAGGGCTTCTTTTATTCCTTCTCCGGCCTCAGCTTCGGTTACGCCACCGCCCGTCGGAAGATTGTTTAATACCTCGCAACTACTGAGTGTTGCCGAAAGCAGGAGAACAGAAAGAAGTTTTCGCATCGTTTTCATTTTAAATTAAAACTATGTATAAAAAATATATTTACCGCATTTCCAGACGAGCCTTGTCCCTCAATGGGTTGCCACGGTTTTTCGCTGCTTTTGAAGCCCCGGAGAAGGTTGCGGAAGCCAAAAAACGGGTGGCTTTTTTGTTTGTGCCTCTGAGGCTGAACCAGTACCTTTGCCCCGTTGAAAAAAGTATTCGATTTTGAAAAGTTGAACCATTTACTTAAGTTGCTACCAGTTTAATTTTTACAAAGGGAGAAACCCGGAAAATCCCATCAAACCAAAAGAGTACGGCGCCGAAACCGAAAAGCGATACGAGTAGGCCACCCAAAACACTGTTATGAAAAAAGTACTGTTTTTACTGGCTGTTTCTGTTATGTTCCTACAGATTTCAGGGTTTTCACAAAAAGCAAAAGTTGGTGTCGCCGGAGGTTATACTTCTTCTAATATGTCGGGCACCGTTGGAGGTGTTGACTTTAAAGGAGACAGCAAAGCCGGGTTTACCTTAGGAATGCTGCTGGATGCTCCTATCGGCAAAAGCCATTTCAGTTTTCAGCCCGGTATTCACTATGTACAAAAGGGCAAAATAATCTCTGAAACAAATAAAGAAAAATCATGGCTGGCACTTCGCTATGTGGATGTGCAGCTGAATTTTTTATACAATTCTAAAGGCAAAACAAATTTCTTTATTGGCCTGGGCCCCACTCTTTCTTTAGATATGCCTTCCAAATCAGTGGTAAGAACTTCTAATGTAACTGCTGTTAACGATAACCCCGACCCGAAGTATTCTTTTTCTGAAAAAAAGATCAATTTTGGTAAGGATGTCTTAAGTGATTACCACGGTCTCGATTACGGCGCCAACCTGATGGCAGGTTTTAAACTTCGTTGTGGATTCCTGGTTTCTCTTAATTATACTTTCGGACTCAGGAATATCGCCGTTGATCAGTCTGGCGGCAATGAAGTGAAAAACGGGTATGCGGGCTTCAGATTTGGCTGGTTGTTCAACAATAAATAAGCAAGCAGTATTAAATAATTCAAAGGCCCCTGGTAATAGCCGGGGGCTTTTGTCTTTGTACCCTTCCCGCTATCCAGTACCTTTGCTGCCCTGTATAATGAATAAATAAACTTGTAAAAAACCGGTTGTTTCAACCTATCACTTTATCTCAATGAGTACACCACATTTGTCTGAACAGGAACAATTGCGCCGGGAAAAACTGGCCGAGCTGATCATCATGGGTATTGAACCATACCCTGCTCCGCTGTACCCGGTAAACAATAATTCCGCTTCTATAAAAGAAACATTTTCTGCAGAATCATTAGGCAAAGACCCGTTCCAGGATGTATGCCTGGCCGGCCGCATCATGAGTGTTCGTGATATGGGCAAAGCCAACTTTGCCGTGATACAGGATTCTCACGGGCGAATCCAACTATATCTTAAAAGAGATGATATCTGCCCCGGCGAAGACAAGACCCTATATGATATTGTCTGGAAAAAATTACTCGACATTGGTGATATTATTGGTATCCGAGGCTATGTGTTCATTACCAAAACAGGTGAAACATCTGTACATGTAAAAGAACTGACCCTGTTAAGTAAATCACTTCGTCCTTTGCCCATTGTAAAAGAAGCAGAAGGGCAAACCTTTGATGCAGTAACCGATCCGGAATTCAAATACCGCCAGCGCTATGCGGACCTGATCATTAATCCCGCAGTAAAAGAAACCTTTATCAAAAGAACAAAGCTGATCAACTCCATTCGTGAGTTTTTAAACAGTCATGGCGCTTTGGAAGTGGACACCCCTGTGTTGCAAAGTATTCCCGGTGGTGCCGCAGCAAGGCCTTTTATCACTCATCATAATGCACTGGACATTCCCCTGTACCTGCGTATTGCCAATGAACTGTACCTGAAACGCCTGATCGTTGGCGGATTTGACTGGGTGTATGAGTTCAGCCGCAACTTCCGCAATGAAGGAATGGACCGTACTCATAATCCCGAGTTTACCATCCTCGAGTTTTATACGGCATACAAAGATTATTTCTGGATGATGGAAACAACTGAGCAGTTGCTGGAAAAAGCAGCGATGGATGTGTGTGGTACGACAGAAGTAACTGTTGGTGACAAAACGATCTCGTTCAAAGCTCCTTTTAAACGTATCAGTATTTTTGATGCGATACTGGAACATACCGGCACCGATGTAAGTCGCATGAATGAAGAGCAGCTTCGTTCTGTATGCAGGCAATTACATATACAGGCAGATGCCACCATGGCCAAAGGCAAACTGATTGATGCCATCTTTGGAGAAAAGTGTGAGAAGAATTATGTGCAGCCCACTTTCATTATTGATTACCCGGTAGAGATGAGTCCGCTTACAAAAAAGCACCGGGACAAACAGGGACTGGTGGAACGATTTGAACTGATGATCAATGGAAAAGAAATCGCCAATGCTTACAGCGAATTAAATGATCCCATTGATCAGCGGGAGCGTTTTGAAGAACAGGTAAAACTTTCTGAACGGGGCGATGATGAAGCCATGTTCATTGATTATGATTTCTTACGGGCATTGGAATATGGCATGCCTCCTACTTCGGGTATTGGGTTTGGCATCGACAGGATTTGCATGTTGCTGACCAATAGTGCATCTATCCAGGATGTGCTGCTGTTTCCTCAAATGCGGCCGGAACACCGGCAGGAAGGGATTGAAGCAACAAAGGAGTGATCTTAAAAAATATATGTTGATAAAAGCCATTTTGCCAGTAGCAGAATGGCTTTTTTGCTTATCACCTGCACAAGTTATGAACAGGGTTTTGTGCCGGATTACCATAACACAAAAAAATGTTGTAGGTTTCAGTAACCAAAATCATAAAAAATGAAACCTTTTGTTCCCACCAAAGTCGCTGAATTTGTTTTTGCAGTCGTTATTGCTTACTTCGGTTACCTGCATTTTAAGAATGCCGAAATGATGGGAGGGATGGTGCCAAAGTTTTTCCCGGGTGATGGTAAGATCTGGATCTATCTGACCGGCGCCGGTTTTATCCTTGCTGCTTTTGCTATTGTTAGTGATATTCAACGGACATTGGCCTGCTACCTGTTGGCTGCGGTGTTATTGATCTTTGTATTTACGATCCATTTAGAGTCGTTCAAAACAAATCCGTCAGGAGTATTAAAAGATACAGCTCTTGCCATGGCGGCCATATTTATTGGCAACCGAAAATAGGAAATGGTTGATGGCCTCTCTATAAAGAAACATCCCGCTGACAACGGGATGTTTTGTTTTATACAAACAGGTCGTTATACAACTTGGCTCCCGGCACCACAGAATATTTTTCCAGGTCGGTGATCCCTTCTTTCGCCAGCACCTGTTCATCCACAAACAGATTGCCGCTGCATTCTCCGGATGGCTGACGTAATACATAATAGGCAGCATCTGCCAGTATATCCACCGTACGGCTCATATTGGCCAGCATAGCGCCGCCTAAAAGGTTTCTTACTGCTGCTGTATCAATGGTTGTTCTTGGCCAGAGAGAATTAGCGGCTATCCTGTCTTTGGCAAATTCTTTGGCCCAGCCGATCGTCATCATGCTCATACTATACTTGGTAAGTGTATAGGCCACATGCTTATCAAACCATTTTGGGTCGAGATTAAGAGGTGGTGATAAGGTGAGTATATGCGGATTCGTTGCTTTTTTTAAATGAGGGATACAGGTTTTGGTAACAAGAAAAGTTCCCCGCACATTGATGCTGTGCATCAGATCAAACCGCTTGGGTTCCGTGCTTTCTGTATTGGTAAGGGAAATGGCAGAGGCATTATTGATCAGGATATCAATTCCTCCAAACGTTTCCACGGCTTTGTTTACCACATTTTGTACCTGGTCTTCAAAACGGATGTCGCATTGCACAGCCAGTGCCTTTCCACCAGCAGCTTCTATTTCCGCAGCCGCAGAAAAAATAGTACCACCCAGTTTGGCGTTTTCTTCCACACTTTTGGCGGCAATCACAATATTGGCTCCTTCGGCGGCTAACTTTAGTGCGATGGCTTTACCAATGCCACGGGTGGCGCCGGTAATGAGGATCGTTTTGTTGGCAAATGACATATCAGGTTGTTTTATTTTTTTGTTTTGCTATGTATCAACTCTATGTTTCTATTTAACTATGTGGTAAAAAATATGAACAACATAGGCAGATAGATAACAGAGATTTTCACATAGGCGCTTTTGAGTTTTATTTAATACTCTGGCAGCACCGGTTTTGTTCCAACAATATCTTCTATTTTCTGCAGAACAGCCGCATCCAGTTTGGAAACGGCGTCAAGGGCTTTTAAATTTTCAAGCAACTGTTCTTTACGGGTGGCACCCAGGATAGCTGTTGTTACATTGGGATTTTTGATACACCAGGCAATGCTCAGTTCCGCCATTGATATCCCCAGTTCTTTTGCCAGTGCCGCAAGGCTTTTTACTTTTTTCAATAAGTCCTCCTTCATCCAGCGGTCTTTCAGCCAATCGAAACCGGTGAGACCAAAACGGCTGCCTTCCGGAATACCTTCATTATATTTTCCGCTCAATAAACCGGAAGCCAGCGGGCTCCAGATGGTGGTGCCCATTCCCACAGTCTTGAATACCATCAGGAATTCATTCTCCATTTTATTTCTTTCCAGCAAATTATATTGTGGTTGTTCCACTGACGGGCCAATTAATCCATGCTGCGCCGCCACCCGGTGGGCTTCCATTATTTCAACACCGCTCCATTCACTGGTACCCCAATACAAAATCTTACCCTGTTGAATGAGATTGTGCATCGTCCACACGGTCTCTGCTATCGGTGTGTTCTTATCCGGACGGTGGCAGAAGTACAGGTCCAGGTAATCTGTTTGCAACCGTTTTAAAGCTTCGTTGCAGGCTTCTGTTACATGCTTTCTGCTCAGTCCTGTTTGATTGGGTTTGTTTTCTTTTCCCCGCCAGCCAAAAAAGACTTTGGATGAGATCGTATAAGAGCTGCGGTCCCAGTTTTTCTTTTTCATCACCCGGCCCATCATGTTTTCACTTTCGCCCAGGGCATACACTTCTGCATTGTCAAAAAAATTGACTCCCTTGTCATAGGCAATGCCCATCAGCTCATCTGCCACACTGTCGTCTATCTGCTTGTGAAAACTAACCCAGCTGCCAAATGATAATACGCTTAATTGCAAACCGGTCTTTCCCATGTGCCGATATTCCATAGAAACTAAAAATTTAAAGTTTAAAGTTATCGTAAACTGCCTGGAAATATTTTCTGTAGAAGGTATTAATAACAGAAGGAGGGAAATTTTGTTGGCCGCTGCTGTCCTTTTATTGTTCTATTCCGGGAATCCGCCTTCTTTTACTTTCAGCATGCCCGTTACCTGCCGGAAGGTGACCCGGTTAAAATCCTGTGTGGCTTCCAGGCCTTTGCCCGGGTATATTTTTTTATCCAGTGTCCGGTATTCAGCGTAATTGTCCGAGTAAAAGAGTTTGGTGTTCTGGTCCCACCACAGGTCCTGGCATTTAAGGGTGTCTCCTTTCCGGTTTATCACGACCACACTATCCTTCAGGTACACTTTGTTCAGGTTCTCAAAATATTTTCCATACCGGCTGTCGAGCCAGGTTTCTTTTTGATTGATGGAATCATAAAAGTCCACATGCAGTGTTTTTGGAAATTCTGTGTACAGTGTATCTCCTGCTACCCGGTACATCAGCGGGGCTGTAAGCTTGGCTTTCATTTTCCCTTCCTGGCTCAGGTAGCTTTCCACGTTTATAGCCTCTTCCCGCATCACCACTTTTTTGGTCCATTCGTCAAGCTTCTTTTCGTCATTCTCACAACTGCAAACAAAACAGCAGCACATAAATAGTGCCGCTGCATGTAAATTCGTTCTATTGAAAAAAGACTTAATCATATTTCCGCTTGATAAACCAGATATCGCTCAGGGAAAAGCCGAGTGAAAAGCGAAACAGGTTTTCTTTCAGCAAATTATCATTATTTCCTCTTTTACTGTATTCAAATGCCAAATTGACATAGGTGGTTTGATTAGGTGCCTGGCGGCTGATGGCCAATGGCAACCCCAGACCGAATGAAGCACCATACTGGGACAGCTTCTGACCTACTTTTATATAATCTGGTCCTGTAAAAAAGCCAAACCGGTAAGCCACATTGCTGAAATAATTTCTTTTAGGTACCGGGGTAAATTGTCCGCCTACTCTCACTTCCCATTTATTCTGCACAGAATCTTTGCTGCCATAATAGCGGTAATTGTCCCAGTTTTGCTGGCTGAAATCAAGGCCCAGCATCCAGCCGCCTTCTTTATTCATAACAGCATATTTCTGCAGCACAAACCCGATGGTGAAGGAAGAAGGCATTTCAATCTTCCCTTTTACATCTCTTACATCCGATACACTGTCCAGCCGCACATTTCCCAGGTTTTCATCAAACACAAATGTTTCTCTTATCACATCCTGGTTGGCATTGAGCTTCTGGCCAATGTTTCCATATAATCCTGCCGTCAGTTGCATCTTGTCATTTAATGGAGTAGTGTACTGCAGTCCGGCATTAAAGTATAAATTGTTGAAGGTTGTTCTTGTTTCATAATTGGCCCGGTAGTAATCCACGGTATCATTGATCAGTGTTCTGCGGGTATTGTAATCTTTCTTACCAAAGAAATAGCCGCCATTTATTCCAACGCTTAGCTTCTGTTCCCTTTTATCTGCCCGCTCTTTTTTGTAAATGGCAAAACCGGTTCCTAATGACACGAGGTAAGATCCGCCATCGCCGGTAAAGGTGGTAGTGGCGCTCTCTATTGTATCACTGGTCAGCGGATCGATCAATGTTTCATTGCGAAACATTTTATAGCTGATCCTTGATACGGGACGTAATCCAAAACTCATCCCCCAGTTCTTTTTTAACGGCACACCCACTTGTATATAAGAAAACAGGGCATTGTTAGCAACAAACTTTACCGGGTTGGATGGTTCCCGCAAGGTGCGGTTCTCAAAATTCAATCCAACATCCAAAATAGCCCGCCCGGAAGAAAGCTTTTTGGTTTTGGCACCAACTGCCGCCTGGAAAGAAGAGTAAGAAGCAGGATTATTAAAGTTGATGGAAAGAAAATCGGTGTAGCCTGCCGAGATGCCACCCATTGCCCTGTTGGCAATATTGGTGGAAGGAACCAGATCGCCTATGCCATACCTGGAATAGGGGGAGTTGTCCTGGGCTAAAACAGGCTCAAAAGCACAAAAAACTAAAACCAGGATCGTCAGGGAAACGCCATGCCGGGGGACAGGCAAGCAGTGTAACGTCTTGATTATCTTAGGGGTTATTAACTTCGCTAATTGCATACAGACCTTTAAAGATTAAATCAGGGTCTGCAAATATCTTGTTTTTAAGGTGCGAAGCCAAATACACTATATCCCCCCCGGTTAACAGCACGTTAAAGTTCCGGAAGCGCTGCCGGTAGGCATCTATAAAACCATCGATCTCTTTGGCCAATCCCAGCACCACGCCGGTGAGAATATTGGTGGTGGTATCGTACCCGATCAGTGGCACATTACTGTCTGCTTTTATCAAAGGCAGTTTAGCAGTATAATAATTCAATGCTTTCAGCCGCATTTCCATTCCCGGTGAGATGGCTCCGCCTACAAACTCATGATACTTATTAATAAAGTTATACGTAACACAGGAGCCCATACCAATCACCAGGTTATTGGAAGTGGGATAGAAATGAACGGCTGCAGAGGTCAATGCCAACCGGTCTGCACCAATGGTTTCAGGTTTACCTACCGGTGTGGTAAAGGCCAGCCTGGTCAGGTGACTTAGTTTATGAAATTTAGTGGCTGATGCCAGCACTTCTTCAATGGCAGTATTATGATCGATGACAGATGATAATATAGATTTGGCAGGTTGAAACCGGCTGATCAATGAACGGATCGTTTCTACCGAATCATCCGGCAACACTTCTGCTTCTTTCAATTCTGACTCCTGAAAGACCGCTACTTTCTTCCTCGTGTTGCCAAAATCGAAGCAAAGGGTTGCTGACATTTTTTAGTTTTTAAACATTATTATAAATCAAATCCGCCTAAATTCTTAAAGTGGCCATTCAATTTGATCTTCTCCTTCAATTGTTCCATACCTGCCAGCATGGGAATCACTTTTGACAAATGCAGCCGCAAATATTCCTGCCGCTGCCTTTCATGAAATAAGGCCAGTAACTCATATTCTTCTTCTGGTGACAGGCCGATATGATGCGCCACATCATAACTCTTAATGTCGGCTTCCTCTTTTTTAAAGTCCTTGCTTATTTTCAGTATCTGGTGCAATTCCCGGATGCCTTTTAATATGGTACGCATGATGTCGCCGCTTCCCTGTTCATAATTATCCGGATAGGTAACAATGGCGCCGCTGTATAGTTTTTCAGGCACGTCCTTTATCACTTCCAGTATCCGGAATATTTTTACCCCTTTTGTTTTAATATCCATTTCGCCGTTGTCATGCAGTTTAGAAAGTTCTGCTATTTCCACCAGGGTGCCATGGTCCTGCATTTTATCATTCAACACCACCGGTATGCCAAATGGTTTTTTTGTTGCGTGACACTCACTGATCAGTTGCTTATAGCGGGGTTCAAAAATATGCAGGTTCAGGCCCTCGCCGGGATACACTACAATGTTAAGTGGGAAAATGGGAATAAAATTGGTCATTCAGTTAATAATTAAAAACGAAAAGATAATAGTTTTTTCTGCGCTGCAATTCTCTTTTACTTACTAACTGTTATCTATTAACTCTTTTAGTCTTGCATATTTCAAAAACGTATAATACGCCGTCATCTTTGCACATACATACCCTGCATACCCGTCCAGGAACCCGAGTTTTAAAATATAATAATTAAAGAATGTAAAACCCGGTGAGCACCTCAGTTTGAACCAGGAGGCTTTCTTTCCCTGGCGGAAATATTTTTCTGCATTCAGCATGGCATAGCCCGTCATTTTGGTGACGTAATCATTTATATCTGCCATGGTACGGTGTAATACATACCCTTTCATTTTTTTGATGGCAAAACCGGCCGGCACCAGCAATTGCTCATGCACCGGCTCTGCATCCCAGCTCACATGTTTTTTGTTGAACAACCGGATATGATGATCGCCACCCCATTCACCATACTTCAGGATCGCCTTGCCAAAAAAACTTTTAAAAGAAAGATCGTACACTACCTTTTCCGTGCCGGGATCAAATGCCAGCAGCGATCGTTTCAGCTCTTCATCAATCGCTTCATCCGCATCCAGGCTCAGTATCCAATCATACCTGGTAAAGGCATTGGCCTTGTTCTTGGTGGGGCCAAATCCATCAAAGCTGCCCTCCTGCAAGTTTACCGGAAATTGCTTTACCACCTGTTGCGTACCATCGGTGCTGCCATTGTCATACACCACAATGTCGTCACTAACACCCACCAGGCTTTCTAATGTTTTTGAAATGACAGGAGCTTCATTCCGGCAGGAGATCACTATGGAGATTTTAACCATTGCTGCAAAGATTACACCTTTTTTAAGGGCTGCCAACTTTGTAAGTTGATAAGCATACTTTTGCAAACGTAAAACTGCTCAACCATTTCATGTGGCCTGAATTATTACAACAACTGCAGCAGGGTGATATAAAAGCCTTGGCACGGTGCATATCCCTGGTGGAAAATGAGACGCCCGGGTATGAAGACCTGTTGAAAAAACTTCCGCCATCTGCTGCAAAGATCATCGGCATCACCGGCCCGCCGGGTGCCGGAAAAAGCACATTGGTGGACTCGTTAATTAGTTTATTGGCTAATTCGGGTAAAAAGGTAGCGGTGCTTTGCATAGACCCTTCTTCTCCTTTTAATCTCGGTGCTTTATTGGGCGACCGTATCCGTATGAGTGACTGGTACACTCATCCAAATGTGTTCATCCGTTCATTAGCCACCCGTGGCTCCATGGGCGGATTGCATCCCAAGATCATTGAAATAACCGACCTGTTGAAGGCCTTTCAGTTTGATCATATCATTGTGGAAACAGTGGGTGTGGGACAAAGCGAAATTGAAATAGCCGGGCTGGCAGATGTAACAGTGGTGGTGGTAGTGCCCGAGGCCGGTGATGAGATACAAACCATGAAAGCCGGATTGATGGAGATCGCCGACATTTTTGTGGTGAATAAAAGCGACCGCCCCGATGCAGATACCTTTGTAAAGAACCTGCAACTGATGTTGGCCCCTGCGTTCAGCAAACATTATAATGAAGTGCCGGTTGTAAAAACTGTGGCTTCGCAAAAAGAAGGGATCAGTGAATTGCTGAATATCATTTTGCGCCAGTTACAGAAATCCCATGTC
>CAYUCU010000072.1:0-18191 GCA_964443345.1 uncultured Chitinophaga sp. | reverse complement strand
GGAACTCCGAAATTAGAGCTCCGAACCCTTAACATCGGAGTTCGGAACTCCGAAATTAGAGCTCCGAACCCTTAACATCGGAGTTCGGAACTCCGAAATTAGAGCTCCGAACCCTTAACATCGGAGTTCGGAACTCCGAAATTAGAGCTCCGAACCCTTAACATCGGAGTTCGGAACTCCGAAATTAGAGCTCCGAACCCTTAACATCGGAGTTCGGAACTCCGAAAATAGAGCTCCGAACCTTAACATCGGAGTTCGGAACTCCGAAAATAGAGCTCCGAACCCTAACATCGGAGTTCGGAACTCCGAAAATAGAGCTCCGAACCCTTAACATCGGAGTTCGGAACTCCGAAAATAAAGCGCAGACTCTTAAAACCGGAGTTCGGAAACCGGAGTTAGGGGCAGAAAATTTGTAAAAAAACGGAACTTTGTAATGCCTTATGGCAACAGATAATAACATAAAACATTTTAGCGCCGCTGATATTGAAAAATATCACAAGGGCCTGCTTTCTAACAAGGAAATGCATGACCTGGAAAAAGCCGCAATGGAAGACCCCTTCCTGGCCGATGCATTGGAGGGCTATTCGGTGCCGGGTGTAATGGCCATCAATGATATTGCTGATCTTAAAAAAAGACTGGGTGATAAAGTAGAAGAAGAAAAAGCCAAAGTGGTCCCGATGAATAGCGGCCGGCGTGCCGGTTTCCCCTGGTTCAGGGCTGCTGCTGCTGTAGTGATCATTGGCGGTGCCGGCCTGCTGGCCAACCAGTTCCTTTTCAAAAACAAAGCTACCGACGAAATAGCGGAAGTAAAAAATGTACCTGCCACTATAAAGGCGGCCGATTCTGTAAAACCGGAGACCGTATCAAAGTCTGCGGATGCAGGCAACTTGTCATCAGAAACTAAACAAGCATCTGGTACTGCAAATGCTACTACAGCTACCATAGAAAATAATGCTGCTACTGGCGCCGTTGGTACATTTAGTAACGTAGCTACTACAGATAAGGTCATTGATACTAAAGAAGAAAAAGTAACCACCAACAATCCTGCACCGGTGGCTGCAGAAACGGTACCAACTAAAGCTCCCGGAACAGGTGCCGAAGTGATTACTTCTGGTAAGGTGGTAAACAAACCAGAACGGAGAGATGAACAAGCGAAGAAAAAAGCCGTTACGGATAATGAAGCTGATAAGAACCTGGCCAAAGACCAGGCTACCCGGGGCGCTGATGATTACTATAAGAATGACACCAACAACCGGGCTGTTGCTGCCAACACCCGCAGGGCTCAGGAACAGGCATACCGGAACCAGACCAATAATATTTTCCGTGGCCGGGTAACGGATGCTAATAATGTAGGAGTGCCTTTTGCCAATGTGACCAACGTGGAAGATAAAGCAGGTACTTACACAGATGCTAATGGTTATTTTAATCTTACTTCTCCGGATACTGCTTTGACAGTACAGGTACGTTCCATAGGTTTTGAAAACAGCCAGATCCAATTAAGAAATGCCCTGCCTAACAACCAGGTGGTGCTGCAGGATGACCGCAAGAGTCTTTCTGAAGTAGTGATCAGTAATCAAAAACCCAATGCTGCTGCCCGCAACCGGGACGCTAATAAAACACTGGAAGAACCTGTGCCTGCTGATGGCTGGGATAATTATGATGCCTACCTGGTCAATAACCTGGAGGTGCCGGATGAATTAAAAACAAAACAAAAAAATTCCGGTTCTGTACAGATATCCTTTGAAGTGGATAAGCATGGAGAGCCGGTAAATATCCGGGTAGAAAAATCGCTTTGCTCCAACTGCGATAAAGAAGCCATACGCCTGGTAAAAGATGGCCCTAAATGGAAGCGTACCGCCAATAAAAAAGGCAGGACCACGGTAACCATCAATTTCTAGTAAAAGCTGCAAGTACGAAGTTATAAGTACAAATTACGCTCCGCATTATTCAGTGATTTTGCTTTTAAAAAAACCTTTTTTCTTTAGGGTACTCGTACTTCTTCCTTCAAACTTTTAACTTACTTCTTTCCCCTACCTTTGCTTTCTCTAAAAAATTAGCTTGTATGAAAAAAATCATTTTTGCAGCGATAGCTGTACTTAGTTTATCAGTAGCTGGTGCGCAGACGTTAACCACACCGCAGGCCAGCACCACGCAAACCTTAAAACAGAATTTTGGTCTTTCTACCATTGAAATTTCTTATTCCCGTCCGGGAGTAAAAGGAAGGACCATTTTTGGCGACCTTGTTCCTTATGGAAAAGTGTGGCGTACCGGTGCCAACCAGGCCACTACTATCACCTTTGGTGATGAAGTAATGATCGGTGATGCAAAAGTACCTGCCGGTAAGTACGGTCTTCTCACTATCCCTGAAGCCGGCGAATGGACCATCATCATCAGCAAACAAACAGATGTGACCAGTCCTGATGCTTACAAACAAGACCAGGATGTAGTACGGGTGCAGGCAAAACCGTTTCCGCTGCCCATGTCTATCGAAACATTTACTATCAGCGTTGATGATGTAAAAAGCAATTCCTGCAATATAGGTATCATGTGGGACAGGGTGTACCTGATGTTTGCTGTTACTACCGATGTGGATTCAAAAGTGATGAAGCAGATCGACAACACAATGAATAAGGATAACAAACCTTATTATACTGCTGCACAATATTATTATGACAATGGCAAAGACCTGAACCAGGCGCTTGCCTGGATCAATAAAGCTACAGAAGCTTCACCCGAAGGCCAGCCCTGGGTGCACACTTTAAAAACAAGGATATTGGCAAAACTGGGTAAAAAATCAGAAGCTATCGCTGCTGCCAACAATGCGATCCGCATTGCCACCGCAACAAAATTCCCGGATTTTGTAAAACAAAACGAGGATATCCTGAAGACATTGAAATAAAAAAGCTGATAACTAAACAAAGAAACCCTGCTTTATAAAGCAGGGTTTTCTTTTTGTTTCAATACCTGGTTAAATAATAACGTAAAGAAGATAACACCGAATGCCCCGATCGGGTTCAGCCACAGAAAGCCCATTTTAAATACCGGCGGGTTTAGTTTGGTTAATATGAATACCGCCAGCACTAATAACTCTGCCACGATAGCCCCCCAAAAAACAGCGTTGCTGTTACGTATCTTTTTAAAGAAGAAGGCCACCAGGAATACGCCCAGGATGACGCCATAGAATAAGGAGCCTAAAATGTTTACCGCTTCAATCAGGCTGTTGCCGATATTATAGGTAAACATGGCTACAATGATGCAGAATATGCCCCAGCCCAATGTGTACCACTTTGATAAACGGTATTCATCCTCACCTGTTTCTTTCTTTTTGGTGAAACGCCGGTGCAGGTCGATCATGGAACAGGAGGCTAATGAATTAATGGCTGCCGCAATGCTGCCCCATGAAGCCAAAAAGATGATGGCGATCAGCAAGCCTACCAATCCAACAGGTAAATGATCCACCACAAACCGGAGGAATATGTAATTGGTATCATTGCCATCACCTCCTTTTATTTTTTTATCCAGCCAGTTCTTTACTGTTTTACGAAGGCTGTCAGATGTTTTTTGCAACGCCTGCAATTGTTGCAACGATTGTGCCGCCACCTGCTTATCACCATTATCCCGTGCAGCCGAATAGCTGACCACCGCCTGTTGTTTTTGCACCGCAATAGCATCATACTGAGTACTGACCAAAACAAACGAATCTTTATATACTGATTGTTCTATCTTTTTTACCTGTATATCATTGAAAAGAATGGGTGCCCTGTTAAACTGGTAAAAAGTAAAGACCAATGTTCCGATAAGTAAGATGAGAAACTGCATGGGCACTTTTACAATACCGTTCATGAGCAGCCCCATCCGGCTTTCCCGGAGTGATTTGGCTGTAAGATACCGGCCCACCTGGCTTTGATCGGTGCCAAAATAGGACAAGGCGAGAAAGAAGCCGCCAATGATACCGCTGAATATATTGTACTGGTCACTCCAGTTAAATCCCTTTTCTGTAACACCCGTTGTAATCGCATTAAGCCGTCCCAGCTTTCCGCTTACCTGCAGTGCATCGGTAAAGCTTACATTTTTAGGAAGCATATGCACTACCATATACCCGGCCAGGAACATGCCGATGAAGATGATGATAAGCTGCAATTGCTGCGTGTAGGCTACTGCTTTGGCCCCGCCCGTCATCGTGTAAATGATCAGCAGGCCACCCATAAAAAGATTGGTCCAGTAAATATTCCAGCCCAGCAAAGAAGATAAAATGATGGATGGCGCAAATACACTGATACCGGTAGATAATCCCCTTTGTAAAAAAAACAGGAAGGAGGTCAGTACTCTTGTTTTCCCGTCAAACCTTGTTTCCAGGTATTCATAAGCCGTGTACACTTTCATCCGGCTGAAGATGGGAACGAAGAAAATACAAATGACCACCATGGCCAGTGGGATACCGAAATAATACTGAACAAACCGCATACCATCGGTATAGGCTTGACCCGGTGCAGAAAGAAACGTAATAGCACTGGCCTGTGTGCCCATGATGCTCAGCAATACAAGGCACCAGGGTAAACTGCGATTGGATAAAAAATAACCATCCAGGTTATGAGAAGTACGGCTTTTATACAAGCCATACGTAATGATGGCAAGCAGTGTAACGATAAGTACTATCCAATCCGGCAGGCTCATGCAAATCGTTTAGTGAAGAAATAAAACAATACGATCAGCAGCACGAGGAAGAGGATGACAAAAATGTACCAGCTCTTCCAGCTTTTGAATAATGGCGCCTTATCGTTATCAGGTGTTTGCATAAAACTATTTTCGGGTGGTACGGAGCCAGCCTGAGAATACGATCATCAATCCCAGTACCAGGCCGATCAGTATCCCGACCCGTACTTTCTTTATCAAAATTCCTATTACCAGCCCAATGACAATAGCAAAGATGAAAGACATTTCAGCCCTGCGTATGCTTGGTTTTTGTTGCTGAGCCATTAAAATCCTTTTTTTGTATTCAATGCGATCAAATTCGCCAGCAGCCGGAATGCACCGGGTACACCCGCAGGCAATTCCCGGAAAAATACTATACCCGTGTAAGTGAACCAGCCTTTACCGTATTTAGTTACCAGCAAACTCCCATCATCGGATTTCTCGCCGGGATCAGCCATGCCCACCAGTTTTTCAAACTTACCGGTAGTATCGCTGCCGTGATAGATACTCCGCTCCTGCACCCATCCTTTAAAATCATCCTCGTTTATCTTGTTAGGAAAATTAAATGCGGGATGATCCGGTTTCAGCAATGTTACTTGTGCATTCTCGTCCGTCACCCGGGTACGGGTAATGTTGAAATTATACGGACCGATCTTAGCTCTCACCGGGCCTATCTGGTTGCTGGTATTATATTGTACGATCAGGTTGCCGCCTTCATTCACATACTTCATCAGCTTATCGTAATGCTTATTCATCCAGTCGTGCGTATTATAGGCCCTCACCCCGGTAAGGATCGCATCGTACTGACCAAGGTTATTTCTTGATAGTTCTTTATCAGACAGTAGTGTCACTTCGTAGCCCATCTCTTCCAGTGCTTCCGGCACTTTATCTCCGGCGCCGGTTATATAGCCGATCTTTTTGCCGTAGGTCTTCAGGTCAAGTTTTTTATTATTGACAGTGGCCGCAGTGAAGTAAGTAATATAGGGTATGTAATCATACTTAATTTCTTTCATTCCTACATAATAAAGATCTTTTCTTCCATTATTGGCATCCATTGCAAAAAAGTAGTCGTTGTCCTTACTGGCCTCAATGGAATACTCCACGGCGATCGTTTTGTTTTTCTCTTCAAAGACCAGCTTATCCGGAGAATAGCTCACCTTTACCTTATCTATTTGCTCCCTGCCCACATCTTTTAGAAAAGTTTGAAACCCCTTTTTCTTACCAGTGATATTCAATACGCCGGTAAATGAATTATTGCCTTTGGAAATTTTTACTTTGCTGTCAGGTGTTATCAACGCCGGTGGCAAAACAGTAACGGGCTGGTACAGTTCTCCTTTTACAGGGTCGGTGAATTTATATTTTATGGGCCGTACAAAGCTGAATGGCACCCCGTATATACTTACGTCAACAAAAGCATAATATGCGGGGTCTGCATCCGGCTGACCGATTGCCTGCTGGTCCGTTACATTAAAATAGCCTTCCTCCATTTTCTTTGCTAACCAATATGGTTGTGTAATAAGCTTACTTGCCGGGACATAGATCGTTTTAGCAAAATTGAGGTTCTTATTCTTTTCTAAATCCCTGTTGAATACAGAATCAAAATCATCCACTCTTACTTTTTGCAACCGGGCATTTGTACCCAGGCGGTTATTGAATGAAAAGCTGATACGCAGTGAATCCGTTTGCACCGCAAATTGTTCCGAAGTGGTAACATCCAAAAACAAGCCGCTGCACTGGGCGATCAGTTGATATACTTCTTTTAGCTTTTGTGTTTTCCAGTAACCTTCAGGCAACGCATTAATGGATTGATATAACCGCACTAATCCTTCAACAGATCTGTCGGGTCGCAACAGGTCAAATTTTGCAGTAAGGCTGTCTATCATTTTGCCGATGCTTTCACCGCCCGGTATTCTTTTCCAGGTCAGTTCAATACCATCGAGCAGATCAGTTGCGGGTTGGTCTCCTTTAGTTGCTTTAAAATATTCAAGAGATTCTCCCCGGGTAGCAGGTACACCAAATCCCTGGCTGTTATGCTGGCTTCTGCTTTCCGCTGCTATTTCTCCGTAACTTTTTCCCAGCAGTGGATTGTAACCGCCTACATCAATTTTTAATTGATCTTCCCGTTGTGTGTTGGTGCCACCAAAATTGAAGGTGTTCCACAATACCCGTTTCACCTGCCAGACGGATACATACTGAAGTTGTTCCGGAAAACGATTGGGATCGGCTGCGGCTTCAAAGGCTTCATTTGCCAAAATGCCCGATGCAGTATGATGCCCGTGTCCTCCTTCACCTGTTGTTGGAAAACGGTTGATGATCACATCAGGTTGAAATTTCCGTATCACCCAAACCACATCACTTAATATTTTTTCTTTGTCCCACTTGGCAAATGTTTCCTGTGGTGTTTTAGAATATCCAAAATCAAAGGCACGGGTAAAGAACTGTTCGCCGCCATCAATTCTCCGGGCAGACAATAACTCTTGTGTCCGTATCAATCCAAGATCAATGCCCTGCTCATCACCTACCAGGTTTTGACCACCGTCTCCCCTTGTTAATGAAAGGTAGCCGGTACGGTACATTTTATCTTTGGATAAGTAAGTGATCAGCCGGGTATTCTCATCATCCGGGTGAGCTGCTATATATAATACAGATCCCAGCACATTCAACTTGCGCAATGCGAGATACATATCTGCAGAGGTCCAGCTTTGTGGGGGTTGGGCTAAGAGATTAAAAGAGAGCAACAGAAAAAGAGAAACAGGAATTGCTTTTTTCATTCTGAACATTTATTTGGCGAATATAAGTCTTGTTTACAAAGCGTTTCTGCCGCTGATAAAGAAAAAAGCCGGAAGCTTTTCAGTTCCGGCTTTGTTTAACATTTTCAAACTCATTTCCCCTTCTTCTCCCCGTCATCATCGGTTACTTTTTTTCCCAGCTTTTCCAGTAATTGCAATCCCAGCAGGCCGCTGATACCACCATTGGCACTATCACCACCGCCGGTAATAAGCACATCCGGCATGATCTTCACTTTCTCAGCCGCAATGGATTCCATCACTTTCAATTGGGTAAAATTGTCGCCGCCCATCGCTTCCACGGAAAGTTTATACGATTCGGCATTTGATTTACCGATAGCCAGTATCTTTTCCGCCTCGGCATTACCAGTAAGGGAGATCCTTTCTGCCTCAGCTTTTGCCAGCAATTCAATTTTTTCTGAATCTGCTTTTGCAAGCACTCTTGTTTTTTCTGCCTCACCACTGGCCAGTAATTTCAGCCGGTCTGCTTCTGCTGTGGATTGAAGCCGCACACTATTCGCTTCACCGGTAGCTTTCTTTACAGATGCGTCAGCAATACGTTCGGCTATCAGTACGCCCTGGTCTGCTTTTACGATCTCTTTCTGTATTTCAGCAATAGCCGTTTCTTTTTCAAGTGTCTGTCTTGTTTCCTGTGCTTTCTTTTCAGTATCGTAAGTGATCTTTTGTTCTTCTGCCAGTTTACGATCGGTTAGTGTCTTCATCAAACTTTCCGGTGGTACAATGTCGCCGATCAGTGTGTCCACTCCATACACGTTATATTGCTCGAGCACTTTACCAATATGATCTTTGGCAGACTGCTGTCTTTCCTTACGGGTACCAAGGAAGGCGATCACATCACTGTCCTGCGCACTGTTACGGAAATAGTTACCGATGGTTGGTTCAAGCACCTGGCTTACCAGGTTATTCATATTACCAAAACGGGCAATTACTTTCGGTGCTTCTGTTGTCGGAATATGTATGATCTGCGACACGTCGAGGTTGAAAGGGAAACCGTCCTTACTTCTTACAGTAATGGTAGAAAGGTTTTTATCCAGTTGATGCGATTCACTACGGGCACTGGCCCAGTTCAATACCAGGTTAGTGGTAGGCACCATTTCCACTTTCATAATGTATGGGTTGATGGGATACTTACCGGGACCGAGTGGTTCTGCCCAAACACCTTTATTTCCCTTTGCCACAATATTACCATGTTTGAATTCCACACCACTCAGGTCTTTACCTTCTTCACCCACGTAAGAAATAACCACCCCTACATGACCGATAGGTATCTCCGTCATCTTTACCATTTCTAATTTTGCAAACCAGGGGTTTAAAAAATAAGAACCGGCCAGTATCACCTGCTCCTGCAACCCTTTATATCCTTCGTTTAGTAAAAACAGGTCAGCGTCCTGGAATTTATTGTGACCCACGATCACCTTACCGGCGATCTGTCCTTCTTCCAGCGGTTTTCCTTCCGCAGTGGTAACGATGCCAACTGCATTATCAGGGATCATGGTCATGTCCGTTAGCTCCACCTCAAACAAAAAAGTGTTGATACGATAAGAACCCGGGGCAATAATGGCTGTCTGGCGACCTTTACGTCCACCATTGGCGAGAAACGATACAGAATCCTGGTAAGAGTCGCAATCCACTTTACGTCCGAGGATGCGGCCTGTTTCCAGTTCTGCGCCATCCCTTGCCAGTATCAACCCGATCTTACCAGTTGGGATAATGATAAAAGGCTGAAAAGTGATGGAGTATTGCCATATCCATTTCCAGAAATAAACACCGGGAGGTAGGGTTTGGGCCTGGAAGCCCGCTTCTCCATTGGTAGCAATGATGCGTCCTTCCGGCAATTCCTGCTTACCAAAGAGAACAAACTTTTTAGTGACTAACCCTATCCTGTCTTCAGGTACAATAACAAGCCCGAAGAAAACACGGAGGATAAATTTGTAAAACAATAAGAGAAAAAGCGGGATTCCTATGATAAGGCTCCACCTGATGATGTCTTGCGATTCCATTTTTAAGTTGATTAATTGGTGATGAAATTATTTTTTTGATACATAAGAGCTCCCCTTCTGCGGATATTACTGCGCACAAGTTTTCAACAAACAACACGGTTTGCCGGAGGGTGATTACCACAGCTTCACTTAGTCATTTTTGTGGGGGAGAAGTGTTCAGGATGGTGTTGATGATCTCAGACACCTGCAAAAGAAATATACAATGATCAGATTCCATTTTGGAATGAATTGAAAGAACAAAGCTCGGTAAAAAGAAAATACTGGACAAAAAAACCCGTACCAGGAAGTATCTCAGTTTGAAAATTAGTTGTTTTTAAATATACTTGAACCACATAGAAACATAGTAACATAGGATAAAACATAGGATCCTTTATCTGTATTTCTATGTCTCTATGCTTCTATGTGGTTCAAATTTATTTCAAACTGAGACACTACCTCGTACCGCTGTTTTTACCAACAGTACGGAACAGCCTCATCAGCCGGAATAAATTATTGTCCTACTAAAAAGACCGCATTACAAAACAACAGCTTCCCGTTTTCCCAGAAATTACGAAACAGTACATTGTCTGTAAGATAGGTTACAGAACCATTACCCATTTGCTGCACCCCAAAGACCAATCCGTCTTTCAGTTTCTCTTTAAGTTTTGCGCCTACAAAACCGGATACCTGGTTGTCTTTTTTGATCACCCCTGCATTCCATCCGCCTTCTTTAATGAATTCATATACGTTATCATCCATCTTTAAGGTATAATAATACGCCGGGTAGCCATAAGCCAGCGGATGTGTATTGTCCAGCTCTACTTTAAATATGGAACCGGGTGTGATGGTGCTCAGGTAGCTTCTTTCTCTTTCTTCAAATTTCTGAAGCACCTCATAATTTACTTTATCATCTTTCTTATCACCTTCGTCTGCTTTTCTTAGTTTAATGCCAAACTCGGCTTTTGCCAATGCACCAACGGCGCTTTCCAATGCCACCACTCTTCCACCTTTATTCACCCAATCTTTGAAAGCATCCGTTTGTGCTTTATCGCTCAGAAATTTATAATTGCCATCGGGCAGTATCACCACATCTATTTCATTCCAGTCGGCCCTGCCCGCATCTGCTGCATTGATCAATGTGATCGGGTAATCGATCTGTTGTTCAAAGAAATGCCAGACCTCACCTGCTGCATTGGAGCCAACGCCTTCACCGGTAAGCAGCACCACTTTCGGCGCTTTAAAAGGATGTACCTTATCACTGCCGAAATCAAAACCTTTATCTACAAAGCCGGTGGACACCGGGTATAGTTTTACATTATCCGCATCAGCAGCTTGTCTTACCACTGCCCAGAGATTGCTGCCCATTGATCTGTTGGCCGTTTTCAAAACAATAAGGGCGCCCCGGTCAAACTTATTGCCATTTACTTCAAAAGGCTGTTCGGCATAGCGGAGTAAGATTCCTTTCTTCAGCAATTGTCCGGCAAGATGTACTGTTTTGATACCATTCCAGGGGATCACATATCCATAGGTGGTTTCCTCATTGGTCACTTTATTTTTTGGTACGGCACCGGAGGCATTTAATTTCTCACGGCTGGCAAAGCACTCTACTCCATATACATAAGGCAATGCCCAGGCGGTAATATCATAAGTGGCAGAATCAACCAACCGGCCTTTTGGTTCAAACAATACTTTTACCATTGCCGATCTTGGTTGCGCTGCGCTTATCACAATATCATTGTTCATTGTAAAGGATTCGTCTTTACCAGAATTGTAATTATATCCTTTCCCGGCACCGCTGCCCTGGCCATATTGAATACCATTCTTATCCAGCAGGTCCAGCAGCGATTCAATACGTTCTTTGTCTTTTGCAGTATTCTTTATCACATACGATTTATATTCTCCGATACCGGTTGACACGGCATCATTAAAGAACTTATGAAACTCTTTTATCAGCTTGCCTGCATTCAATGAAGAAATTTCAATGGTGCTTAATGAAGTGGTAAAATGATGGTTGGCCCGGTCCCATAATGTCAGCGTATCTCCTTCATCAGTAATAACAGCAGCTCCTCCGGAGGGACCACCACCTTGTTCATATGTCATCCCGATAGCCCCATTGAATGTTGGGTAGGTATCGCCATAAGAAGGATAGTAGAGATCAAATACTTCTTTGGTAAAATACAGCCAGCCATTGGCATCAAAGTATTTTGCATGGTTTTTACCAATGGTGACCTGGAAATCCCGCTGCCACGGTGTAATGACATCATGAAAAGGCTGTGCAGCAGGTGCAAAATAGTAAGGCTCATTAGCGCCTTGTTCATGATAGTCCACATGTACCTGCGGCATCCATTCATTATACATTTTTATCCGCTGACGGCTTTCCACCTGTGTTTGCCAGGCCCAATCCCGGTTCAGGTCAAAATTGTAATGATTCGTCCTGCCACCCGGCCAGGGTTCCCGGTGTTCTCTTGAAATGCGCTGCGGGTTTATATTTTTTCCCACTACGGAATTATACCAGTTCACATAGCGGTCCCGCCCATCAGGATTCATACACGGATCAATGATCACCACCGTATTCTTAAGCCATTCTTTTGTTTTGGTTTCTGCCGGGTTAAGCAGTGCATACAAGGTCAGCATCGCAGCTTCGGAAGAAGAAGTTTCATTTCCATGAACGTTATAGCTGAGCCATACCAGTGCAGGTGCATTCTCTTCGATAGCTGCTGCTTTATCACGGGCCAGGTTGGCCAGCCGCAAATTATTCATCCGTATCTGCTCCAGGTTCTTCATATTATCTGAAGAAGATATAAAAGCCAGTAACAAAGGACGGCCTTCATTGGTCTCTCCATACTTTTCCAGTTTAATCATGGCGGGCATAGTGGCAGCAGCATGATTGAAATAGTTAACGATCTTCCAATGAGGAGTGTACCGGCTGCCGATCCTATAACCTAAAAACTCTTCCGGAGATCTTAATTGCCTGTCTGGTGGTGCTTGTGAAAAACCAACCATTGACAGTAATACAAGCATAACAAAGGGTAACAAAGCCTTACGAAACATATGAGTAAATTTTATACGGCAAGTTAAGAAACGGGCTTCGCATCGCTCATTTTTTTATCGACAGGGATCAAAGAGTAAAAAAGCAAATGCTGTACATGATCTTCTTTTCTCCTTTTCCTCCGGTCGGGGCCCTTAACTGCTTTGCAAGTGCCCGCATTTGTGTAGTTTTATTTCAAATTGCCCACCAATGCAGAAATGGTCTTCCACCCTTGTCCTGTTATTTTTTATTTCGGCTTGCACTTCCACACAAAAGAATAAAACGGCTGTTGCCGGTATCGATCCTTACCAGTACAGCAGTTCTAAAAAAGTAGTGGCGGAAAATGGTGCGGTGGTTTCAGCCCATGCACTGGCAAGTAAGGCAGGGGTGCAAATTCTAAAACAAGGCGGTAATGCGGTGGATGCGGCTATTGCTACACAATTGGCATTGGCAGTAGTGTATCCCAATGCCGGTAACCTGGGCGGTGGTGGCTTTTTGGTAGGCCGCTTAAGTAATGGCGAATTGCTGGCTGTTGATTATCGTGAAAAAGCGCCGGCTGCTGCCCATCGTGATATGTATGTGGATGCTGATGGCACCCCCCGTACAGATAAAAGCCAGGATGGTCATTTGTCCAGTGGTGTACCGGGTACAGTAGCAGGTATTTTTTCTTATCTGAAATATGCCAGGCTTCCATTTGAAAAATTGATACAACCGGCAATTGACCTGGCCCAAAAAGGATTTACGATCAGTGAAAGAGAAGCCCGTTCATTGAACGGCCTGCAGGAGGAGTTGAAAAACTTTAATACGGTACTGCCCGTGTTTGTAAAAGACAAGTGGAGAAAAGGTGACACTTTAATTCAAAATGACCTGGCCAATACACTCATCCGGATCCGGGATAAAGGAGCAGCCGGCTTTTATGAAGGGGAAACAGCAAGACTGATAGTAGAAGAAATGAAAAGAGGCAGCGGCATCATTACTTATGATGATCTGAAAAACTACCAGGCTAAAATAAGGACACCACATACTTTTATGTACAAAGGATATAAAGTGGTAGGCATGCCTATGCCGAGCAGCGGCGGATTGCTGTTGCACCAGATGATGAAGATGGTGGAAGACCGGAACATTGCTTCAATGGGGTTTCAGTCATTACAAGCCGTGCAACTGATGACAGAAGTGGAACGCCGGGCTTTTGCCGACCGTGCCGAATACATGGGTGATGCCGATTTTTATAAAGTGCCGGTAAATATGCTGAGCAATGATACCTACCTGCAGGAACGCATGAAAGATTATGATCCCTCAAAAGCCACGCCCAGTACTACTATAAAACCAGGTGTGCTGTTGAGAGCAGAAAGTAAGGAAACCACACATCTGAGTGTGATTGATAAAGAAGGCAATGCCATTTCCATCACCACCACGCTGAATAATTCGTATGGCAGCAGAACAGTGGTGGGTGGTGCCGGTTTTTTTCTGAATGATGAGATGGACGACTTCAGCATCAAACCCGGTGTGCCGAATATGTATGGTGCTGTGGGTGGAGAAGCAAATGCCATTCTCCCCGGTAAGCGAATGCTTAGCTCTATGACCCCCACCATTGTATTGAAAGATGATAAACCTTTTATTGTGGTGGGTACTCCCGGCGGCACCACCATTCCCACACAGATATTTCAAACACTGGTCAACATCATTGATTTCAACATGAGTACGGAAGAGGCCGTGTACAAACCAAAATTTCATCACCAGTGGTTGCCGGATGAGATACTTATCGAAAAAGGGTTCCCCATTGCTGTAAAAGACGGTTTACAAAAAATGGGTTATAAATTTGCCAAAGAACGGGAAGGCATCGGCCGGACGGAGATCATCAAAGTGCTGCCAGATGGAAAGTTTGAAGCGGTGGCTGATATCCGTGGTGAGGATGCGGCAGAAGGATGGTGATAGTAATTAAGAATTAGTAATTAAAAATAATAATTATGTCCTCAGTTGGAAAAGAATTCCTTGCTACCGCAATAAGAAGGTTGAAATATTACAAAGATCTTGGTGACAAAACGTTTGGCCAATTGAATGACTGGGATTTTCATTACCAGCCCAATGATGAATCGAACAGTATTGCCATTATCATTCAGCACCTGGCAGGTAATATGCTGAGCCGCTGGACCAACTTCTTAACTGAAGACGGTGAAAAAGAATGGCGGCTGCGGGATGATGAATTTGAAGTGCACAATTATACCAAACAACAACTGGTCGATCTTTGGGAAAAAGGATGGACCTGCTTCTTAAGTACACTGGAATCATTAAAGAAAAAAGATCTGAAGAAAAAAGTGACCATCCGGCAGGAGCCACTGAGTGTGATAGATGCCATCAACCGGCAACTGGCACATTATCCTTATCATATCGGACAGATCATCCACATTGCTAAAACGATAAAAGGCAAGAACTGGGGCAACCTTTCCATTCCAAAAGGAGATTCACAAGCGTATAATTCAAGCGCTGAAATAAAAGACCCCGCAAAGCAGTATTGAAATATATAACCCCCGGCTTGCATTCCCGGATTTTAATTTCTACTTTTGCCCACCCATCCTATCCCGCCATTGCCAATATGCTGTGGCGCAATCCATTTCGAAAAGCTTGAACTAAATTTAATTCTATAAGAATATACCTTACTATGAAATTATTATCGGTTACCTGTACCCTGCTCTTTGTTTCAACGATAGCTACCGGACAAGTCCAGCTGGGCCTGTTTGCCGGCGCTCAGGCCACCACCAGTAAATATGTGGTGCAGGGAAAAAGGCAGGAGAACACCTTTAAATACGGTATACAGGGCGGAGCAATGCTGAAGGTTCCTTTTGAAAATAAACTCTTTTTTGTGCCGGCTGCCTACTACAGCATGAAAGGATATGATGTGAAGTTTACCGAATTTTCTTTTCCCCCGGATGTAAATGCCGCAGACAATAATACCACCATTCATTGCTTTGAACTGGCTGCGCTGCTGCAACTGGACCTCGGAAATAAACCCTCTCATTTCTACATAAAAGCCGGACCATCGCTCGATTTTCAATTGTTCGGCAAAGAAACATTTAACCTGAGGACCGGCGGTGCCGTAAGCAGGAAAATGAAGTGGGGACCCGCCGATTATGGCCGCTATTCTGCCAACTTTCATGCACAATTAGGGTATGAGACCAGCAGCGGCTTCCTGATTTTTCTTCAATACACTCACGGCGCTGCCAGTATCAATAATGCAGACTACGGCCCCCGCATCCGCCACCGGGCCTTTGGCCTTTCCTTTGGCAAATACCTGAAGAAAAAGAAGATCATCATCGACACCAGGAACAAGGAGTAAACAATACAGGAACCTGTAACCGTTGCTGCTGTTACCCATTCTGTTGCCCGCCAGCAACGCATTCTCCGGGCTGCGGCCTGAAATATTTGTTAAGAAGAAAAAAAACAGGTCTGCCAGGGGCTATTTTTTCCGTTTGCAACCGGCATAATCTGAAAATTCTACCATTCGTACTTCTCACTTCGTAATTCGTACCTATTATTGGTATTGAATTTGCCTAAAGGATTCGATTGCATACTTTTACACCTAAATCACCCGGGCCTGAAGCGTTTCCTCAAAATATTGAAATGGTTCTTTCTCTCCCTCCTCATTTTGCTGGCGGCCGTTTACATTTTTATTCAAACCCCCTGGGGGCAGAACTGGATCGGCAGACAGGTAACCAAAAGGCTCTCCCGCGACCTGCAAACCAAGGTCAGCATTGCCCATGTGGATTTTTCTCTGCTCAACCGAATGCACCTGGAAGGAGTGCTGATAGAAGACCGTAAAGGCGACACCCTTTTATATGCCGGCGATGTGCAGGTGCGGATCACCGACTGGTTCATTTTTAAAAAAGAAGCAGAGCTGAAATATATCGGGCTGGAGAATGCCATTATCAAATTTCAGCGAACAGATTCCGTATGGCGGCAGCAATTCATATTCGACTACTTCTCTTCTTCTCCCGACAGTACAAAGAAAAAGAAGGCAGGAATAAAATTCAACCTGAAAAAAGTAGAGCTGAAGAACGTGGCTTTTATAAAAAAAGATGCCTGGCTGGGTGCTGATATGAATATAAGAGTGGGAACACTTAACCTGGATGCCGATCATCTCAGCTTGTCGGGAAATCAATACGAGATCAACTCACTGATCGTAAAAGATCCGGTAGTGGCAATAAACAATTACTCCCGGATAAAACCCCGGGCCGCACCAACAGTAAATGAAGCAGTGACCGAAGCGATACGATCAGCTGTTTCCTGGAATGGTGCTAAAACGGTTTTTAAGATCGGCGACCTGAAGATCATCAATGGTACGTTCAGTACAGATAAGGAAATGAGCCGCCAGCCGTTTACTTATTTTGATGGAAAACATATTTTATTTACGGCGATCAATGCAGAATTATCCGGCAGCAGCTTTATTGGTGATACGATCTTTTCCAACTTAAAACTTACGGCAAAGGAAAGAAGCGGCCTGGAAGTAAAGAACCTTTCTGCCAACGTAAAGATGACGCCGCAGGGAATGGCCTTCTATAATATGGACCTGGCCACTAACCGCAGTACCTTACGAAATTTCTTTTCCATGTCTTATGATGATATGGATGACCTCGGCTATTTCATCAGCAAAGTAAAACTGGCTGCCATCTTTGACGATTCCTATGTGGACAGTGATGATATCGCTTTTTTTGCACCGGCAATGGCCACCTGGAAAAAGAAGATCAGCCTGAAAGGAAAAGTAAGAGGAACTATCAGCGACCTGGTGGGAAGAGAAATGGTGATACAGGCCGGTAACAGCACCATTCTGAATGGTGATATCAGTTTAACGGGTCTTCCGGACATCAACCAAACCTTTATAGACTTTAAAGCAAATGATTTCCGCACCACATACAGTGATGCGGTAGCTATCGTACCAGCCATTAAAAAAGTTACCAGCCCCGATCTTCGCAAAATACAATACGTCAATTTCAAAGGAAGCTTTACCGGTTTTATCCGTGACTTTGTAACCTACGGCACTATTCAAACAAACCTGGGCACGGTTACTACAGACATCAACATGAAGTTGCCCCGCGGGCAGGATGCTGTTTACTCCGGTACTATTGCCACGAATAATTTTCAACTGGGACAATTCCTGGATGATAAAACACTCGGCGCTGTTTCACTTACCGGCACACTAAAAGGAAAAGGCTTCAATGAAAAAAGCAGGAACACTTTTGTAGATGGCACGATCCGCTTTGCAGATTATAATAATTACCGCTATGAAAATATTGTGGTAAAAGGCAAGCTCGATAAAAAACTCTTTGAAGGAACAGCCTCTATCAGGGATAAGAATGCGGACCTTGACCTGAATGGCATCATTGACTTTAATGGTAAAACACCCCGGTTTGACCTGATCGCAGATGTGTCCCGTGCAGATCTGAGAAACCTCAAAATCACTAAAGACAGCATTACCTTCCGGGGTAAACTGAATTTTAATTTTACCAGTAACTCCATTGATAATTTTTTGGGTAACGCCCGGATCATTGATGCTGAGATCACCAAAAACGGGCACCGCCTGCCTTTTGATTCGCTGGTGGTGTCATCCGCCTATATCAATAATGTCTAAGTGATGACGGCTGTCCCTAATGAATTTACTGCCAAAGTGGAGGGTGACTTCAGTAAAAAAGA
>CAYUCU010000071.1:0-18346 GCA_964443345.1 uncultured Chitinophaga sp. | reverse complement strand
GCGCGGCGGTCAAGCCGGCAACCCGATGCAGAAAGCACAGGAGAAGAAAGGATTTTAAATAAAAGGTCTTATAAAGTTAAAAGGGGCGCTGTTACCAGTGCCCCTTTTTATTGCAACTGCTTTCGATTGCAGTCTTATTTTTTTACCTGTTTTGATTTACCGGCTGCAGGATCTTTCAGTCTTTGTTCTTCCCTCAGTTTCTGTGAAAGGATCCATTCAATATGGCCGTTCACACTACGAAACTCATCCGCAGCCCATTTTTCCAGGGCCTTATACGTTTCGTTGTCAATACGTATTACAAATGATTTTTTGTCACTCACAGGATGAAATTAAAAATTATTGGTACAAAGTGCCGGTGTTCAATACCGGTGTTGCCGCTTTTTCACCGCAGAGTACGACCATCAGGTTACTGACCATGGCCGCTTTCTTTTCTTCATCTAAATGCACGATCTCTTTTTTGCTCAGCATCTCCAATGCCAGTTCCACCATACCTACAGCCCCTTCCACGATCTTGAACCGTGCTGCTACAATGGCAGTGGCTTGTTGTCTTCTCAGCATGTCACCGGCTATTTCCGGGGCATAAGCAAGGTGTGTTATACGTGCCTCATTCACAACAATACCTGCTTCAAATAATCGTTCGCTTAGCTCCTGTTCCAGCATGGCAATTACTTTTTCACCCCCGTTTCTCAATGTAACAGTCGCACTACTGTCTTCCATCTCATCATAAGGACAGGTGGTGGCTAAATGCCTGATAGCTGATTCACTTTGGATCTTTACATACTGGGCATAGTCTGATACTTCATAAGCCGCCTTATAAGTATTCTCCACTTTCCATACAATAACTGCAGCGATCTCAACCGGGTTGCCTAATTTATCATTCACTTTAAGTTTAGTGCTTTCAAAATTGTTTTTACGAAGGGATATCCGGTGTTTGGCATAAAAAGGATTTACAAAGACCAGCCCGTTCTCTTTTACTGTTCCGGTGTATTTCCCAAAAAAAGTACAGACAAAGGATTGGTTGGGACTGATGATCGTAAGGCCTTTCAGAAAGATAAGGGCTGTAAGAAACAATACAAGGCCCAGCCAGAATTGAGTGAGTGGCAGATCATCCTTGTTTGTACCTGTTGTCATTAGATAAATACCCAATCCGGCAGCTGCAAGCGCTACGATCAGGATCAGAAACCCTGATATTGGTTTGATGAGCTTTTCCATATATTTTAGTTTATGATATCAATTTGATATCAAAGTAATGCCAATTGGGTGAAACCTCCAAACATTCTGGTGGAAATATTTTTGTCCGTATTTGCTATGCATTGTTCAGGCGCAACCCCTGCCCGTTCCGGGGATTTAATATCTTTAAGTCATGAAAAAGATCTTCCTGGCAGTAGCTGTCGCTTTTATCTTCCTGGATACCAGCGCCGCTACCGTGGACACCATCAGCATTTACAGTAGTGCCATGCACAAAGACTTTAAATGCGTGGTGATAAAACCGGTGACGGTACAGGATGAGACCATTCCCCTTCCCACCGTTTACTTATTACACGGTCATGGTGGCTGGTATGCCAACTGGCTATTAAAAGTGCCGGAGTTAAAGGAGATGGCGGATAAATACAAAGTGCTGATCGTGTGCCCGGATGGCGGTTACAACAGCTGGTATCTCGACAGCCCGGTTGATCCTTCTGTTCGTTTTGAAACCTATATCAGTAAAGAGGTGCCCGCCTATATAGATGCGCATTATCCCACTATCAAAGACCGGAAGGCAAGGGCCATTACCGGTCTGAGCATGGGCGGACATGGGGGTTTGTTCCTCGGTTTTCGTCATGCCGAAACCTTTGGTGCTTGCGGCAGCATGAGCGGTGGTGTGGACTTACGGCCTTTTCCCGGGAACTGGCAATTATCCGAAAAGCTTGGTGATACAACAACCAATGCCGGCAACTGGAAAAGCTATTCCGTTACTACTATTATTGAAAAGAAACCGGTGGATTCTCTGGCCATCATTATTGATTGCGGCACCGAAGATTTTTTCTATGCGGTCAACCATGCCCTTCACTTAAAAATGGTACAGCTAAAGATCTCTCATGACTATATTGAACGCCCCGGCAAACATGACTGGGCCTATTGGGAAAATGCAGTGAAGTACCAGTTGTTATACTTTAGTGATTATTTTAACAGCAGCCGGAAGAATTAAAATAAAGTTGGGGGATGGGCGTTTGGAAAAGAAAACGCATGCCACGCCAACTGAAAAATGCCATTAACCCATTAGCACCCCTTCTTTTTTTCTCTTTATTAATTGCAAGCTGTTCCCATAAATCAGACAGTGATGAAGCGGTAGTTCAGGCTATGAAAGAGAGTTTTGAAAGTTCTAATAGATCGATTAATAGGAGTACTGAGGTAATACTTGAGAACTTAGAAGAAAAGACAACAGAGTTTGCAACAATGGATCGGGCAAGTATATGGTTCGCTAAAGCAACAAAAATTTCAAAACTATCTTCTGAGGCATTCAACTATATCGAAGCGTTAAAGAAGCTTAAAGAAATAACAACTGAAAAGGCGGTGGAATTATACACCTGGCTTGGGAAATATAAAGAAGACATTTTAAGCATTGATTCTTCAATAAGATCTGAATTCGATAAAGGATTTTATCTTATTACAAACAGATTTGACACTATTAAATCAACAGCAAAAAAATTTTTTGAAATATTTTTCAGGAACACTTCACCAACATTGACTACTTTGATGCTTGATAAACTCCAAAACAACATCAAAGTTATGGAAAACAAAATCGTAACTTATTGCCACCACAAAATAGGTAACACAGGGGGAGGTGGTTTCAATTCATATGCGACTATAGTTGGTCAAAGCAGCAGTTATGTAAAAGCTGGCCAAGAAGTAAAAATATTAGCAGGTATCGGGGCATTTAGTAAAGCTGCAATGCCCAAAATTATTATTAATGGCAAACTTGTAGAATTAGGTGATGATGGGCTTGCATCATACAAGTTTAAGGCCGCAACCAAACCTGGTAAACATATTGTGCCAGTAATAATCGATTACACTAATGAATTTGGAAAAAATGAAGTACGGCAGGTAAACGTCCAATACACCGTCGCCAAAGAATGCGACCAATAGTCTTATTTAAAAATTAAGGCTTAGGCAAATTCCCGGTATTACCATCCCTCACTTTCACTTTCTTCTTACCGGAATTTTTCTTTTCATAGTCCAGAATGGCTTGTGGCTTGGTCACTGTTTTTTTGCCGGCCGTATCGGATTTGGCCTTGCCATCACTCACACTTAGCGGTTTGATGTCCTCATCATCTATCATGCCGCCGTCATCGGTCTGCAGTTTATTCATCACATAGTATTCCGTGGCTTCTATTTTACCTTCTCTCGGATCGTAGTAGTTCCATTTACCATGCTTCAGCGCCACCCCGTCATTCTTTACGATCACCCTGTTGATCTCCTTAGTGGGATCTTTCAGATCGTACACCGACACGGTATCAAAAGCATTGGCCGGGTCAATGGCCCGCCAGCTTTCTTCCCGCATCAGTCCGCCGTTGTATGTAAAATAATACTGTCTGCCATTCAGTTTGCCCCAGCGGTAGGTTTCCTCCGCTATCTTCACCCCTTCCAGCGAAAACCGTTTCCAGGTACCTTCCTTCAGGTCGTTCTCAAAATAACCTTCCTCTTCATACCCCCTTTCACCCCGCAGATCAGGCACTTTAATTACCCAGGGCCCTTGTTTCAAGCCTTTCATATCTACCCGGTTCAAGGTGTCCCCTTTTACACTCAGGATATAGGTTTTCCACTGGCCAAAACCGTTTATCGAAATAAATAAGAGGAGTATTATAATTAACCGCATAGTTTAGTAAGTTTGAAGAGAAGCTATGAGCTTTTAGCTGCGAGCTGCGAGCCGTTACCTTCTGCAATTTACTAACGAAAATTAACTGCTTTTATGTTTCCCCTGTTAAAAAACACCCCAAAAAGAAGAAAGCACCTGCTCCTTTTCATTCTCACATTTACCTGTTTCCACCTTTCTACATCGCTCTTTTCCCAGGTAAACCCCACTCCGGCGGGAGAACGGATGCAGGGATTGGACCAGAGACGTCAGCTTGAGTCCCGTTCGTTGCTTAAAGACGTTTCTTTCCGCAATATAGGTCCCTCTATCATGAGCGGCCGGGTGGTGGATGTGGAGGCCAACCCCGAAGACCCAACCGAATTTTATGTGGCTTATGCCACCGGCGGCCTCTGGCACACCACCAATAATGGGCAAAGCTTCACTCCCATTATGGACAGCCTGGATATGTTGTTTATTGGTGATATCGCCATTAACTGGCCGGGCAAAATCATCTGGGTGGGCACCGGCGAAGTAAACAGCAGCCGCTCTTCTTATGCAGGCGTGGGTGTTTACAAAAGCAGCAACAATGGCAAAACATGGGAATACCTTGGTCTGCCTGAATCACATCATATCGGTAAAATACAATTGCACCCCACTGATCCTGATATTGCCTGGGTGGCTGTACTGGGTCATTTGTATTCCGCCAATAAAGACAGGGGCGTATATAAAACAACAGATGGTGGCAAAACATGGAAACAAACCCTGTTTGTGGATGATAACACTGGTTGTGCAGACCTTGATATCAATCCATCCAACCCAAATGAAGTATATGCAGGTATGTGGTACCGGGTGCGCCGTGCCTGGAAATTTGAAGAAAGCGGGAAAACCAGCGGCATCTATAAAAGCAGCGATGGCGGTGACACCTGGAAATTAGTTTCCGGCCCCGGCTCCGGATTTATGACAGGCGAAAAGGTGGGCCGTATCGGGGTAGCCGTTTATCCGAAGCAACCGAATATCGTTTGGGCTGTAGTGGACAACAATACCCCTAAGCCAGCTGTAAAAAAGGACAATGACACCCTTTATAAAAAAGATGATTTTAAAAACATAACCAAAGAAGATTTTGCAGCATTAAAGAACAACCTGCTGGACACCTTCCTTAAAAAAAGTGGCTTTCCCCGCAAATACACCGCAAAGAATGTAAAAGAAATGGTGGCAGCAGATAAAGTAAAACCAACTTCATTGTGGGATTACCTTGACAGTGATGATGGTTTTCAAAATACCGGTATCGCCGGCTGCGAAGTATATAAAAGTGAGGACGGCGGTACCATCTGGAAAAAAGCGAATACCAAACCCATTTCGATCTTTAACACCTATGGCTATTACTTTGCCAAGATATACACCTCCCATTACAACCCGGATAAAGTATTCATCATGGGTTTCAATGCAATGGTGTCCAGAGACGGGGGCAGCACCTTTAAGAATATTGACAAAGGCAATGTGCATGCCGATCACCATGCCTTATGGGTAAATCCCAAAAGGGATTCTCATATCATCAATGGTAATGATGGCGGTACCAACATCAGTTATGATGATGGTGCCAATTGGTTTAAAGCTAACACCCCGGCGGTAGGACAGTATTATGCCATTACCGTGGATGATGCCAAACCCTACAATGTATATGGTGGCCTGCAGGATAATGGCAGCTGGTGGGGCCCATCCACTCATAAGGAAGATATAGGCTGGATCGACAATGGACAATATGCGTATCGTGCCATTAATGGCGGTGATGGTATGCAGGCGCAAGTGGATACAAGGGATAATGCTACCGTATATTCAGGTTCTCAATTCGGTGTGTATGGCCGTTATAATAAAGAAAGAAGAGGCTCACAAAAATTTCTTCGTCCGCAGCATGAGCTGGGAGAAAAACCGCTTCGTTTTAATTGGCAAACACCCATTTTATTAAGTAAGCATAACCAGGATGTGTTGTTTTATGGAAGTAACCGGTTGTATCGTTCCCTTAATAAAGGAGATACACTGATCCCTATGAGTGGTGATCTTACAAATGGAAGAGTGGCCGGTAATGTTCCGTATGGCACCATTACCACTATTTCAGAATCACCACTCCGCTTTGGGCTGATCTATACCGGTACAGATGATGGCAATGTGCACCGCTCCTATGATGGCGGCTATAGCTGGGAACAGTTGAATCAAACAATAACAAGCACTCCTGCAAAGAAAGGAGGCAAACTCCCGGCTACCGACTCAAAACTTCAAACCAACAAACTTTGGGTAAGCCGTGTCACTGCTTCACAACACAAAGAAGGAAGAGTGTATGTATCACTGAATGGTTACCGCTTCGATAATTTTGCCCCTTATTTATATGCAAGTGATGATTATGGAATGACATGGAGAAATATCAGTAAAGACCTGCCGATGGAACCCATCAATGTGGTGCGGGAAGATCCGAAGAACGATAGTATCCTGTACGTGGGCACTGATGGCGGTTTGTATGTAAGTTTTGACCAGGGCAGTAGCTTTATGCTGTGGAATGCCGGTATGCCCAAATCGGTTCCGGTACATGATATTGCCATTCAGCAAAAAGAGAATGAGATCGTTTTAGGTACACACGGACGCAGCTTGTATGTGGCCAAACTGGATGATGTGCAACAATTGAAAAAAGATCCTGACTGGATGAATAAGAAACCAAAGCCAAAGAAAGTGGAAAAGAAGGAAGATGATGATGATGATGAGCCGGCGAAACCAGAAATAGATTAAAGACAGCCAGAAATTGCAGAGGTACACAGGGTATAAGCTCCGTGTACCTCTTTTATTTTGTGCCAATTGCTGCTTTTATCGCTTTGGACGAAATTATTATTTTTTCTTTCTTCTGAATATAATAAACAGTAAAATGATCAATGCCAGTGCACCACCGCCGATATAGTAATACATCTTCATATCGGTGGGCTCTTTATCCAGCCCCTTTTCAATATTCCGTTCTGTATCCTTTATCATTTTGGAAATAAAAGGAAAAGAAGGGTTCATATCTTTTACTTCGTTGAATTTGACCAGTGCCTTTTTATAGCGGGATTTATCAAAGAAATCCATAGCTTCTTCATAGGCCAGGGAGATATCACTCATCTCAGGATCTACTTTAATTTTATCAATGAACTCAAAAACAATAGTACTTGGTACAATAAAATTCATTCCCTGCACTTCAGCATTCCGCTGGTAATCTATACTACCAAAAGTGGCCAGCCCGATCACCTCTCCATATTCATTCATTACGGGGCCGCCGCTGTTGCCATGGGTGATGGAAGCGTCTGTTTGCAATACTTCCCAGCCATCTTTCATATTCTTTTTGGCACTTACCAGTCCTCGTGTCAGTGATGCTTCTGAAATGGATTCTTCTGATATTAACGGATGGAATGTAGCTACTGCCGGATAGCCCAGTACATACACCTGGTCTCCTACCCTCATCTCCTTATCATTACCAATACGGATAGTAGGATAGGTATGCTTTTGAGAAAGCTTGAGGATGGCCACATCTTTTCCGGGTATCGGCTGGCCCTGTGTAACCAATTTCGCCGGAATGACCATCGGAACGATCTTTCCTTTATCACCGGAGATGCCCATCACCACACTAAACTCTTTTTTGATATCACTCACTTCCATGGTTTGAGAAAAATACCAGCTATTAGCATCTGTCAATGCTTTGGCCTCATCTTCGGTCAATTTGCGGCCCATAGAGCCTTCAATTTCCTTTGCATCGGTCTCGAGTATTTCCTGGAAGGCCTGCTGCGCAAAATTCTTTTTTGTTTCCTCATCATTTTCATCCACCACATGGGCATTGGTGATCACATACCCATCGGGTGTAACAATAAAGCCGGAACCGACCATGGTGATATCCAGGTCCTTACTTACGGTCTTTGTCCCTTTCATCATATACTTATCGATGTTGGCACAAAAGATCCGGATATAATAATTCCAGAAAAGATCGGTGGTAAATTTTCCTTCCGCTTCTAACTGCTGTTTTACTTCCACGGCAAGGTTTTCTATGGCAGCCTGGTCAAATTCTGGCTCCAGGGCTGAGACGGTCCCTTTAAAGGTTGCCTGTATCATTACCGTGCCGGGTTTGTTGCGCTCCGCTATTTGTACGGGAGATAGTCCGCCGGATTGTTGTGCAAAAGAGATGATACTAAGAAAGAGAACGACGATGAAAAGGAGCTTCTTCATTTCGGGAGGTTTTGGTTGGGTTAAAGATAGATTATCAGCACCAAAATCCATACAGGTATAATTGCCTATCCCGTGCTGTTTCTACATCAAAATACTTTAAACCGCTCGAAACAGGCCTTCTCCAACATTTCCCGGTCGTCCGGATGGGCGATCTCAATAAGTGATTTGGCCCGCTGGCGCAGATTTTTACCAAATAAATAAGCGGTCCCATACTCTGTCACTACATAATGAATATGACCACGGGTAGTAACGACGCCAGCACCGGGCTTCAGAAATGGCACAATGCGGTTCACCCCTTTTTGGGTGCGGCTGGTCAATGCAATGATCGGTTTGCCTCCATCGCTAAGCGCAGCGCCCCGCATAAAGTCCATTTGACCACCAATGCCGCTGTATTGAATGCAGCCAATGGAATCGGCACACACCTGGCCGGTAATATCCACTTCAATGGCACTATTGATGGCTACTACTTTGGGGTTGCGCCGGATCACATGCGGATCATTTACATAATCAATGTCCAGGAAAACAAAGGCAGGGTTATCATCTACATAATCATATAAACGGCGGGTGCCTACGGCAAAACCGGTTACCGTTTTATTAGGGTGAATTCTTTTTTTGGAATTATTGATCACATCATTATCAAACAGGTCAATGATACCATCACTGCACATTTCTGTATGCACACCCAGGTTCTTATGATCACCAAGCGATTTCAATACAGCGTCAGGGATGGTGCCAATACCCATCTGTAACGTACTGCCATCTTCTATCATACCGGCGATCAGTTTTCCGATCTTTAGTTCCTCCGGGCCCACCTTTGAACCATAATCAACCTCAGGCAGATCTTCTTCATGATAAACCATTGCCGTAAGCCGCTTGGTGTGGATCTGGCTGTCGCCATGTGTACGGGGCACCTTTGGATTTACCTGCGCAATGATATGTGTAGCGGTATTTACAGCGCTGCGGGCCACATCCACAGACACGCCTAAAGAACAATATCCATGAATATCGGGAGGAGAAACCTGGACCAGCGCCACATCAATATGCATTTGTTTGCGGAACAGGTCGGGAATGTCGCTTAAGAATACAGGGATAAAATCTGCCCGACCTTCATTCACTGCTTTGCGAACTGATTCAGAAACAAACATGCAGTTGATATGAAAGGAATCAGCGTATTGTGGCTTGTCCAGCTCTATATCGCCTTGTACGGTAATAAAGGTAAGCTCCACATCACGCAATGCCGGGGCCAGTTTTGCCAGTTCCCTTAAAAGATAGAGCGGGGTTTGTGCACTACCCTGCACAAATACCCGGTGCCCGGACCGGATAACAGATAAGGCTTCTTCAGCGGGTTTATATGATACGGGTAATTTCATGCCGCAAAGCTATTGGTAATAAATCACCAGTAAATGATTTTACTTATCGGAAGGATTGATTAGCATCAGCTGAATTACTGAGTAATCAACCAGTCTAAGGCCAGTTCATAGCCTCTAAGTCCAAGTCCGACAATGCTCCCAACAGCTTTTCCGCTTACATGAGATAATTTCCGGAACTCTTCCCTTGCATGCACATTGGAAATATGTACTTCCACCACCGGGGTTTTGATGGCAGCGATCGCATCACCTATCGCCACAGAAGTGTGGGTGTAGCCACCCGGGTTGAAAATGATACCATCACGATCGAATCCCACCCTTTGCAATTCATCAATGAGTTCTCCCTCCACATTGCTTTGAAAGTAACTGATTTCAACAGCGGGGTATTTCTTTTTAAGAGAATCCAGGAATTGTCCGAAAGACATGGTGCCATAGATATCCGTTTCTCTTTTGCCAAGAAGATTTAAGTTGGGGCCGTTAATGATGGCGATTTTCATATCCCGAATGTAAATTAAAAATTGGAGTTCTGTTACTGGAAGAATTAAACACAGAGTAACAGAGAATTTTGAGTTACACTGAGGAATTACTCAACTCCGTGTTACTCTTTTACTCAGTGTCTCTGTGTTGAAGTTGTATTAGTTCTTCTGGTCTTTGATAAGTTGAATAAACTCATCAAACAAATACCTGGAATCATGCGGGCCCGGAGTAGCTTCCGGGTGATATTGTACGGAGAAAGCAGGTTTGCCTTTTACCCTGATGCCTTCTATGGACTGATCATTCAGGTTCAAATGGGTAATTTCTACATGACTGGCTTTCTTCACTGCTTCCGGGTCCACCCCAAAGCCGTGGTTCTGGGTAGTGATCTCAGACCGGCCTGAAATAATATTTTTTACCGGGTGGTTCAACCCCCTGTGACCGTGATGCATTTTAAAAGTAGGTATGTCATTGGCCAGGGCCAGCAACTGGTGCCCGAGGCAAATACCAAATACCGGTTTCTCTTCTTTCAGTATCTGTTTCAATGTAGTAATGGCATAATCCATCGGTGCCGGATCACCAGGTCCGTTGGAAATAAAATAACCATGCGGCTGAAACTGCCTGACCTCATCCAGTTTTGTTTTAGCCGGAAATACTTTTACATAAGCACCTCTTTCCACCATACACTTCAGTATGTTTCTTTTCACACCATAATCCATTACCGCAATTCGTATAGCCGAATTTTTGTCTCCCAGTTCGTAAGCTTCTTTCGTACTCACCTTTGATGCCAGTTCCAGGCCATCCATGTTGGGCACTTCAGCCAATTTCTTTTTCAGTACTTCAATATCTGTCGTTTCAGAAGAGATAATGCAGTTCATCGCTCCCTTCGTTCTGATATGCGCCACCAATGCCCTGGTATCTACGCCCTCTATCGACACGATCTTATTGGCCTTAAGGTATTCATTCAACGACCCGTTAGCCATCTTTCTTGAATACTGATCCTCCAGGTTACGGCCGATCAATCCGTTGATCTTTACACTGTCGGATTCCACGTCTGCTTCTTTTACTCCATAATTACCAATATGCGCACTGTTCATGATCAGTATCTGTCCAAAATAACTGGGGTCGGTAAAAACCTCCTGGTAGCCGGTCATTCCGGTATTGAAACATATCTCACCGGTGGTGGTGCCAATTGCGCCAAAGGCTTTTCCATTAGCTACTGTACCATCAGCAAGCAATAAAACAGCGGGGATTGATTTGTCAGGCATTTTTGTTGGGTTTCAGTAAAAACAAATTGGGCAAAAGTAAGGGAAATGTGAAAATGAGGAGATGTGAAAATTTGGAAATGCCCCAAATGTGGAAATCTCTGCGTCAGCCCCATTTTCACATTCTCACATTCATCACATTTTCTAATTCTTTCCTCTTTTTCCCAACAAAAACTTCTCCCTGATCACATCCTGCACATTCACCCCGCTGATCTTGCTTTCGAGCCAGGAGATGACATCGAGATAAACAAAAGCACGGGTTTCCAGCTGATTACCTTCATACTTTTTCAGTTGGGCCAGCAGTTTTTCAAATTCCGGTTTTAGTGCATGAGCACCTACATGAAAAGAACGGCGCAGAAATGCAAACATTTCTTCTTCCACCTTACTCAGGTTTTCCATTTTGGCCATGTAGCGGTAAACGGATTTGATCAGGTATTCCAGCAGGTCAAAATTACCCAGCTCATAATGTGCGATCAGGTGCAGCAACCGGGCATAGCATTGCAGATCGGTACGCAGATCGCCTTTTTGATTGATGATGCGGTTGAGATAATCAATCGCCTTCTCATTATCCCCGCTGCCAAAGTATAAACAGGCTATCTTATAATAAAATACCAGCACCCGGTGGGTATCCAAATATAATCCATACTCTTTCAGCATATCTTCCAGGAAGGGAACCAGCCGCAGCCCTTTTGTAAAAGTGCCTTGCAAAAAATACAGGTTGATTCGGGCCGCATATAAATATTGATAGGCCAGAATGCGGTTGTTCTCATTTTCCTCCAGTTGCTTTTGCTTTACAAACTGTTCAAAGGATTTAATGCTTTTCGCCAGCTTATCGTGATTAAGTAAATTGAACTGCGCACCCATCAGGTTGTGCATTCCTTTTATATAACTGGCGGTTTCCACTTTCAGTAAACCGGGAAATTCTTCAAACAGGTTTACCCATTTTTGTGAATACCGGTAGTAATGCAAAAAATCCTGGCGGATAAAAGCATACCAGACATAACACTGGTAGAGATATAATCGTTCATAGAAGCCCTTTACTTTTACAGAATCAGGCGGCAGGTGCTTTTCAAAAAAAGACCGGATATCCTTCAGGTCTTTTTCATTCCTGGCATGACCATGCCTGATATACCAGCCATACAATTGCAGGGAAAGATTGGAAAGCTGGTTCACCAATGACAACTGGGCATTTACCTGGTCCGATTCCTCAGTAAGCTTCTCTGCACGGTCCTGCATACTGCGTGTGATGAACAATGTCTCGATCTTTTTTTCAAAGAACAAAGCCTGTTGCAAATAAGTGAGCTGGTGATAGGCCCTGGCGTTTTCTTTTAACCGCTCCAGCACTTTCAGGCTTTGTAGATACAGGCCTTTGTTAAACAGGATACGGGCATGGTCCATCTGTTCGTGTAGTTGAATATCGACATTCTCCTCATCTTTTATCAGGCGCAGGCTGGAAAGGATCTGTTTGTACAAATGTGCCTTTATATTGGATAATTGCTGTTTCTTGATGCTTTTCGTTTTCTTTAGTAACACCCTCTCATCATAGTCCGTCATTTTATCCAGTGCATCAAAGAGTTGGATGACCTTCAGATCCTCTGTGGCCGTATTCCGCTTGGCGTAGAGCTTAAAATTTCTTTTTTCACTCTTTTCAAGTGATTTTACCAGTTGGAACAGTGCATCTGTGGAAAGGTTGGGCATCGTAATTCTGATATTTAAAACTCGCTACAGTAAAGGGTTTCAGAGGAATCAGGCTGGTTTAAAAGGTGTAAAATACCCCTTATTTTGATTTCTGCTCCCCCCTTTACAAAGGTAATTTAGTTGCAGAGGTTGTTTATTGACCGAATGAATAGCAAACAAACCCGTCTGATCGCATCTGTTTAAATGTTATTGCCGGGCTGGAAATACAAAAATAAGTAGCCTGTATTCTTATCTCATCTAATTTATCAATTTATTATGGCAGCAGGAAAAGTATACATTTTTGATACTACTCTCCGTGACGGAGAGCAGGTTCCCGGTTGCAAACTGAATGCAACGGAAAAGCTGGAACTGGCATTACAACTGGAAGAACTGGGCGTGGATATCATCGAAGCAGGTTTTCCTGTCTCTTCTCCAGGCGATTTTGAATCCGTAAGCCAGATAGCAAAGAATATAAAGAATACAACCGTTTGTGGGTTGAGCCGGGCCTTGCTAAATGATATCGAAGTGGCAGCACAGGCATTAAAGTATGCTGCACGGCCAAGGATACATACCGGCATTGGCACATCCGACCTGCACATAAAAGCAAAATTCAATTCTACCCGGGAGGATATTTTAGAACGGGCTATTCAATGTGTGAAGTGGGCAAGAAACTTTACCGACGATGTGGAGTTTTATGCAGAAGATGCAGGCAGAACTGATAATGGTTACCTGGCACAAGTGATAGAAGCGGTGATCAAAGCAGGGGCCACTACTGTTAATATTCCCGACACTACTGGTTATTGTTTACCCTATCAATACGGCGAGAAGATTGCCTATTTAATAAATAACGTTCCCAACATCGACAAAGCGATCATCTCCTGTCATTGCCATAACGATCTGGGATTAGCAACTGCTAATTCAATTGCTGGTGTGATAGCAGGTGCCAGGCAAATAGAATGCACCATCAATGGGTTGGGAGAAAGAGCCGGCAATACGTCACTGGAAGAAGTAGCCATGATACTCAAGCAACATAAAGACTTGGGCCTGTACACTAATATCAAATCAGAACAATTGAATCCGCTGAGCCGTATTGTATCTGATACCATGCGGATGCCGGTGCAGCCGAATAAAGCAATAGTGGGAAGCAATGCCTTTTCTCATTCATCCGGCATACACCAGGATGGATTTCTGAAAGATGCACAGACCTATGAGATCATTACCCCGGAAGAAGTGGGTGCTGAAAGTTCGAAGATCGTATTGACAGCAAGAAGCGGCAGAAGTGCACTGGCTTACCGTTTTCAAAAGCTCGGCTTTCAATTTGACAGAAATGATGTGGATGTATTGTATGCGGAGTTTGTAAAAGTAGCAGATAGTAAGAAGGAAGTGGAAGATGCGGATTTGGAAGTAATGGCGACAAAATATACTACAGCAGTAGTGGCGTAAAATTTATTAACCCAACTGTAGTACTACTATCAGCTTCGTTGCGTCGCACTCTTGTACGTTCAGTTCTTTACTCAGCTTATGAACCACATAGGCAGATAGAAACATAGGTTTAAACATAGAATCCTATGTGTGTATTTCTCTGTATCTATGGTTCTATGTGGCAAAAGACTAATTATGGCAAAGACATTATTTGAAAAGATCTGGGAACAACATATCGTCAAAACAATTGACGATGGGCCTGCTGTATTATATATCGACAAACACCTGATACATGAAGTGACCAGCCCGCAGGCATTCACCGGGTTGAATAAGCGGGGAATCAAAGTGTTTCGTCCGAAACAAACGGTGGCCACTGCTGATCACAATGTGCCGACGCTTAACCAGCACTTACCAATCAAAGAAGAGCTGGGCCGCTTGCAGGTAGAAGCATTAAAGAAGAATTGCCCCGAACATGGCATTGAATTGTATGGCCTTGGACACCCGTTCCAGGGCATTGTTCATGTAATAGGGCCCGAACTCGGAATTACACAACCAGGCATGACGATCGTTTGCGGCGACAGCCATACATCCACGCATGGCGCATTTGGTGCCATTGCTTTTGGCATCGGCACCAGCGAAGTGGAAATGGTATTTGCTTCGCAATGTTTGTTGCAGACCAAACCGAAGCTGATGCGGATAACAGTGGATGGTGAATTGAATAAAGGCGTGGTATCAAAAGATATCGTGTTATATATATTATCAAAGATCACAGCGAGCGGTGCAACGGGTTATGCGGTGGAGTTTGCCGGTTCGGCTATCCGTTCGCTGAGCATGGAAGCAAGAATGACGATCTGCAACATGAGTATTGAGATGGGTGGTCGTTGCGGATTGATAGCACCGGATGAAACAACTTTCAATTATGTAAAAGGGAGGCAATTTGCTCCGCAAGGTGCTGCGTGGGATAAAAAGCTGGCACAATGGAAGGAATTGTATTCCGATACCGATGCAGTATTTGACAAAGAATATCATTTTGATGCGGCAGCTATTCAACCAATGATCACTTACGGTACCAACCCGGGCATGGGCATTGGGGTGAGTGAAAGTATTCCTACAACGGAGACGATCAATGAGAATGACAGATCAGGTTTGGCAAAATCACTGGCCTATATGGGATTGGAACAAGGCCATGCCATCAAAGGACAAAAGATAGATTATGTGTTTATTGGCAGTTGTACTAATTCAAGAATAGAAGATCTGCGGATGGTAGCCTCCTTTGTAAAAGGGAAAAAGAAAGCGGCCGGTGTGGAAGTATGGATCGTACCGGGAAGCAAACAGGTAGAAGCACAGGCGATAGCTGAAGGTATTGATAAAGTATTTGAAGAAGCAGGATTTCAATTGCGGCAGCCGGGCTGCTCCGCCTGTCTTGGCATGAACGAAGACAAGATACCGGCCGGTAAATATTGCATCAGCACCTCCAATAGAAATTTTGAGGGAAGACAAGGTGCCGGTGCAAGAACATTATTGGCCAGTCCGCTGACAGCAGCTGCGGCTGCAATAACAGGTTTTGTAACTGATGTAAGAGAACTTTTAAACTAGAGAAGCTGCCAGCTGATAGCCATGAGCTTTGAGCTAAAGTCTCATAGCTCGTAGCTCACAACTAATAGCTCGAATTAATACAATGAAAGCACTAAAGACAATACGGTCCCGTTTCGTTCCCATCAATATCGAGAACATCGATACGGACCAGATCATACCTGCCCGTTTTTTGAAAGGGACAACAAAGGATGGGTTTGGCAAGAACCTGTTCCGTGACTGGCGGTATTACAATGATGACGAATCAAAGACAAGAGCAGATTTTCCGTTGAATATGTCACAGTTTGATGGTGAGATTCTGCTAGCGGGAAAGAATTTTGGTTGTGGTTCTTCAAGGGAGCATGCGGCCTGGGCTATTTTGGATTATGGATTCCGGGTAGTGGTGTCCAGTTTCTTTGCCGACATCTTTAAGAACAATGCACTGAACAACGGGGTGTTGCCGGTACAGGTAACCGATACCTTTTTGCAACGCATCTTCCTGCAGGATAATAATACAGAACTGACTGTTGACCTGGAAAATCAAACGATCACCATCAATTCCACGGGAGAACAGGAGCATTTTGATATCAGCAGTTATAAAAAGACCTGCTTGCTGAATGGGTATGATGATATTGATTATTTATTAAGTATAAAAGAAGAGATACAAGAATTTGAAAACCAAAAGTTATGAGTAGTGAGTTACGAGCTTCGGAACACTAACTCGTAGCTCATAACTAGTAACTCGAAACTGTACTAAAGAAAACTTAAACTATGAAGAAAACGATCGCAGTAATAGAAGGTGACGGCATTGGCCCGGAAGTAACAAAACAATCTATCCGGGTGCTGAATGCTATTGCAGAAACATTCGGTCATGAATTTGAGTACCAGTATTGCCTGATGGGAGCAGATGCCATCGACAAGACCGGCAATCCCCTACCGGATGAAACGATAGAAACTTGTTTGAACAGTGATGCGATCTTGTTTGGCGCCATTGGTCATCCGAAATATGACAATGACCCAACGGCTAAAGTGAGGCCTGAGCAGGGATTGCTCAAGCTTCGCAAGTCGTTACAGCTTTATGCCAATATCCGGCCGATACATACCTATTCTTCGCTGGCCCACCTTTCTCCATTAAAAAGCAAGAACATTGAGAGTGTTGATTTCATCATCTTCAGAGAATTGATCGGTGGTATCTACTTTGGAAAGAAAGAAACTGCTGCTGATGGATCATCTGCCTCCGATGAATGTGCTTATACCCGGGAAGAGATCGAACGTATTGCAGGTCTGGCATTTCATTTTGCCCAAAAGCCAAACAGAAGAAAAAAGCTAACCCTGATTGATAAGGCCAATGTCCTGGAAACATCCAGGCTATGGAGAAAAGTGGTGCAGGAGATGGCACCCCGGTATCCTGATGTAACGGTTGATTATATGTTCGTGGATAATGCAGCCATGCAGATCATCCTGAATCCAAAACAATTTGATATCATTCTTACTGAAAATATGTTTGGCGACATTATCAGTGATGAGGCCAGTGTGCTAAGCGGTTCGCTGGGGTTGTTACCTTCTGCTTCTGCAGGAATAGATGAACGAATTGCGTTGTTTGAGCCCATTCATGGTTCCTATCCGCAGGCTGCCGGAAAGGATATTGCCAACCCCATCGGGTCCATTCTCTCCGCAGCCATGATGCTGGAATTCTTAAGCATGGAAGAAGAAGCGAAACTGATCCGGGATGCGGTAAACTGGACCCTGATGAATTCATTTGTGACCAAGGATATTGACCCGGTCAATTTTTATTTCACCTCCACCATAGGGGAACTGATCAGTGATTTTGTAAGTGGTAAGATATCAGGTTCGGTAAATGCGGAGAATATTGAGTTGAGGAAGTCAACGATAATATAAATTTTGGAAAGTGTAATTGGGAAATTTTGAAATTGGCTTGACAATCGGGAATATTTTGCTTTGATGAAATTTCCCAATTTCCCAATTCCAAAATTTCAAAATCGATTGAACGCTTGTTAGTATAACAGAAATAAAATTGCTTGTTCAGTTCTTTTTATAAAAAGGCGGGTGTATATTTACTGTGCATACATCCTTCATGATGAAGAATATTATACATAATGTCATTAGCGCTGTAGCCGCAATTATTATTGTGGTAGTCATTATTATATCTTCAAACGGAGGTGGTGCATGAGTTTAATTTAGTCAACTAAAAATATCAGCAACCCGCCTCCAAAAAGGCGGGTTTTTTTGTCTGACGGTCTCCGTCTGACAAAAAAAAGCTGATTAAAACTATCAGACGAAGACCGTCAGATCAAAAACAAGAGTATGTATTACAACGAAAACACAGTGATCTATTTTAACGGACAGTTTGTTAAAGCTGCTGAAGCAAAAACCGACCTCTATAGCCAGTCACTGCATTATGGCTATTCTGTATTCGAAGGCATCCGCTCCTACCCGATCAATGGCGGCACCAAAATGTTCAAAGGAAAAGAGCATTACGATCG
>CAYUCU010000070.1:13446-18394 GCA_964443345.1 uncultured Chitinophaga sp. | reverse complement strand
CTGACAGAATCCATGCTGGTGATACTGGAAGCCGGTGGCTTTAAAGGTGGCGGTATCAACTTTGATGCAAAGATCCGCCGCAACTCCACCGATCCCGAAGACCTGTTCTATGCGCATATTGGTGGCATGGACACCTTTGCCCGTGCACTGATAACGGCAGATAACATACTGCAACGGTCAGAGTATAAAAAGATCCGGAGCAACCGCTATGCCTCCTTCGACAGTGGTAAAGGCAAAGACTATGAGAATGGAAAACTATCATTAGAAGAACTAAGGACCTATGCTGTTGAGAATGGCGAACCCGCCGTTGTCAGCGGCAGGCAGGAATATCTTGAAAATATCATCAACCGTTTTATCTGATGGCTGTAAGAACAACAGTACAACCTTTTGGTGAGCACAGAGGTAAGCAGGTGAACAAGTATATAATAACACAGGTGGCAGGGATACAGGTGTGTGTGATGAACTATGGTGCCACCATTACCAATATCATGGTGCCGGATAAGAACGGTATACCGGGTGATGTGGTGCTGGGATTTGATACACTCGAAGGATATATAAAAGCAGGTAACTATTATATGGGCGCCATTTGCGGCCGCTATGCCAACCGGGTGGCCAACGGAAGTTTCCGCATCAATGGCAATCAATACCAGCTGTCGCAAAATAACGGAAAGAATTGCCTGCACGGCGGTAACCGGGGCTTTGATAAAGTGATATGGGATGCCACCCTGCTTCCTGGAGGAGACGGCGTTACGTTTACCTATACCAGTAAGGATGGAGAAGAAGGCTTTCCCGGAAACCTGGAAGTGACCGTTACCTACCAGGTGATCAATAATGCACTGCATATCGGCTATGCAGCAGTAACGGATAAAAGCACACCTGTTAATCTTACGAGTCATTGTTATTTCAATTTGTCCGGTGGAAAAGAAGCCACTATCTTAAACCATGAATTGCAGCTGAATGCCGACAGCTTTATTGAAGTGGACAGTGAATCCATCCCCAGCGGAAGACTGATCGCTGTAAAAGACACCGCGATGGATTTTACTTCGCTGAAGCGAACAGGGCAGGAGATCAGTAAAGTGGATGGCTACGATTATTCATGGGTGCTGAACCGGGTGAATGGTGAATTATGTAAAGCAGCCGTGCTGGTACATCCCGCCACCGGTATCCGGATGACGGTGCACACCACCGAACCGTCTATCCATTTTTACAGTGGCAATTATTTAAATGGTGGCATGAGTGATACCAAGAAAGGGATCAGCTACGGGAAACATGCAGGGCTTTGCCTGGAAACACAACATTTCCCGGACAGCCCTAACCAAAGCCAGTTTCCTGATACGATATTGAAACCGGGAGAAACGTACCGGCAAACAACCATTTACAGTTTTGAACAACATCCGATCATTCAGAAATAAAACCAACTACTATGCATCTTGGAACCATTGATGTTCTTTTTGTGATCCTGTACCTGTTAGTGATAGCAGGCGTTTCTGTATGGTCGATCCGGAAAAGTAAAGCATCACCCACCGATTATTTTTTGGCGAACCGCAACCTGGGCTGGTGGGTCATCGGTGCCTCTATATTAGCATCGAATGTAGGTTCGGAACATATAGTAGGGCTGGCGGGTACGGCGGCCTCGTCGGGATTAGTAATGGGACATTATGAACTGCACTCGTACATCGTTCTGCTGCTCGGTTGGGTATTTGTTCCTTTTTATATGCGCAGCATGGTATATACGATGCCTGAATTCCTGGAACGGCGCTTCAATGCAAAAGCAAGACGGTTATTATCCATCATACAACTATTAAGTTATGTTATCGCCAAAGCATCGGTGACCATCTTCGCCGGGGCACTGGTGTTCAATTCTTTTTTAGGAGTGGACTTCTGGACCGGTGCCATCATACTCGTTGTGGTAACGGGGGTGTACACCATATTAGGCGGACTGCACACCGTTATGTACACCGAAGCTATACAGGCGATCATATTATTGGCCGGTTCTGCGGTGTTATTATTTATCGGGCTGGACAAAGTAGGTGGCTGGAATGCGATGATCGCTTCAGTGCCTAAAGAAAAACTGAATATGTTCCGCCCGTTGAGCGATCCTGATTTTCCGTGGCTGGGTATATTGTTCGCCTCACCCATTGTGGGCATCTGGTACTGGTGCACCGATCAGCATATTGTGCAGCGCTGCCTGGCCGGTAAGAATGAACGGGAAGCAAGAAGAGGTACCATCTTCGCTGCGTATTTAAAATTATTGCCCTTTTTTATATTCCTTATTCCCGGGCTGATAGCCGTAGCCATGGTAAGCCAGGGCAAACTAACACTAACGGATAACAATGCCGCTTTCCCGGCACTGGTAAAAGAGATCATGCCGATGGGATTAAGAGGATTGCTGGCCGGCGGATTGCTCGCCGCACTGATGAGTTCCTTAGCATCTGTATATAATGCCTGCTCCACTTTATTTACGATGGACATTTACCAGAAGATGAAACCGCAGGCCAGTGGTAAAGAACTGGTAAAGGTGGGACGCATCGCCACCGGTGTGGTGGTATTGCTGGGAATGGCCTGGATACCATTGATGGAACGCATCTCCGGCACCCTGTACCAGTACCTGCAGAGTGTGCAATCGTACCTGGCGCCGCCGATCGCTGCCGTGTTCCTGCTGGGCGTATTCTTTAAACGCATCAATGCCAAAGGCGCTTATACTGCTATGGTGGCTGGTTTTATCATCGGTATTGTAAAGCTGACACTGGAATTATTTCAAAAGGACCTTAGCGGTGTGCTGTATGATTTTGCAACGATCAACTTTTTATATTTCTGTATTTATTTGTTCCTGTTCTCTATTGGTGTGATGGTGGTGGTAAGCCTGCTGACGAAGAAGCAGGAGGATGAGGAGATACGGGGCCTCACCTTTGCCACTACGGTAGCGGAAGACAGGGCGGCCAGCAGGGCGAGCTGGAATAAATGGGATGTGATCCTTTCTGTTATCGTACTGGTGATCATCGCGGCGATATTTGTGTATTTCTCGCCGTTGGGAGTGGCGAAGTAATGATTTCTCGCAAAGACGCAAAGGCGCAGGGAATACAAAGAAGTTTTTTTTACCACAAAGAGCACAAAGAGTTTTTTTAACACAAAGAGCACAAAGAAATTACTGTACCACAAAGAATACAAGGAAGTTTTTTTAACACAAAGAGCACAAAGGCACAAAGAACACAAAGGGATCTTAATTGATCTGCGTCCTTTGAGCCCTTTGTGCCATTCCCTTTGTTCCTTTGTGGTAAATGTGGTAAATGTCTTAAACAAAATCAATCTTTCAATCATGCTGATGCATCAGACAATGCGCTGGTTTGGGCCCCACGACCCCGTTAGCCTCTCCGATATACGGCAGGCCGGCTGTGCCGGAGTGGTCACCGCCCTGCATCATATTCCCGTGGGAGTGATATGGACCATCGAAGAGATTGAAAAAAGAAAACAACTGATCGAAGCGGCCGGTATGACCTGGACCGTTATCGAAAGCCTGCCCGTAAGTGAGGATATCAAAAAACAGTCAGGCAACTACCTCCGGCATATAGCCAATTACAAACAAAGCTTACAAAATGTGGCCGCCTGCGGATTGAAAGTGATCACCTACAACTTTATGCCGGTGCTGGACTGGTTGCGTACCGATATCTCTTACTCCATGCCCGATGGAAGCAAAGCCTTGTATTTTGAACGTCTTGCCTTTGTGGCATTTGATCTCTTCCTGCTGAAACGCCCCGGTGCAGAAAAAGAATATACCGCTGCGGAAATGGCAAAAGCCACCGCACGGTTTGTCAACATGCCCGAAGAAGAAAAAGAAAAATTATTCCGCAATGCGATGCTCGGCCTGCCCGGCAGTGATGAAGCATTCACGGCTGAACAGGTGCTGGCTGCATTACGGTCCTATGATGGCATCGATGCGGCCACCTTACGGCAACACCTGTTCTTTTTTTTAAAAGAAGTGGTGCCCGTAGCGGAAGCATGCGGATTGCAAATGGCCATTCACCCCGATGATCCGCCGTACCCGGTACTGGGTTTGCCAAGAGTGGTGAGTACGGAAGCCGATGCTGCTGCTATCATTGATGCCCTACCCTCTCCTGCCAACGGAATTTGTTTTTGTACCGGCTCTTTTGGTGCCCGGGCGGATAATGATATCGTGCAAATGCTGAAACGGTTTGGCGACCAGGTTCATTTTCTGCACCTGCGGAATACGAAACGGGATGGCGAAGGCAATTTTTATGAAGCCGATCATCTGGCCGGTGATACCGATATGTATGCTGTGATAAAAGAAGTGCTGGCGATACAGGCACGACGGAACTGTTCCATCCCTATGCGGCCCGATCATGGCCACCAGATGCTGGATGATCTGAAGAAGCAAACCTATCCCGGTTATTCTGCTATCGGGCGTTTGCGGGGACTGGCAGAGCTGAGAGGCGTGGAGTATGCGATATACAAAAGCCTGGCCACAGTTTAGCCACAGATTACACGGATTAACACAGATTAATACAAATAGTTTCTCGCACTTGTCCCGTTTTTTTCGGGAGAGGCGCTAAGCCACAAACCTGCCTGCTCGCCTTCGCATAGCTTCAGCGGAGCAAGGTCGGCAGACAGGGGAAACCCCTTAGCGACGTTGCGTCTTAGCGAGACTAAAAAAAGCGAGGACTGCCCGAAGGGCCATCTGTGTTAATCCGTGTAATCTGTGGCTAACCATTGTGCGGCCCGCCCGAAAGGCCCTGTGGGAAGGGCCTGCGCCAAAAAAAAGATCCCTGCATAGCCATGCAGGGATTTTGGACTTGTAAGAACGGCACCGGAGGGTATCGAGCATGGATATTGGAACTGTGAGAACGGCAAAAGAGGGTATCGAGTACGGGTTTTGGGACTGTGAGAACGGCAAAAGAGGGTATCGAGCACGGATATTGCAACTGTGAGAACG
>CAYUCU010000070.1:0-13346 GCA_964443345.1 uncultured Chitinophaga sp. | reverse complement strand
TGTGAGAACGGCAAAAGAGGGTATCGAGCACGGATATTGCAACTGTGAGAACGGCAAAAGAGGGTATCGAGCACGGATATTGCAACTGTGAGAACGGCGAAAGAGGGTATCGAGCACGGATATTGCAACTGTGAGAACGGCAAAAGAGGGTATCGAGCACGGATATTGCAACTGTGAGAACGGCGAAAGAGGGTATCGAGCACGGATATTGGAACTGTGAGAACGGCACCAGAGGGTATCGAGCACGGGTATTGGACTTGTGAGAACGGCACCAGAGGGTATCGGGCATGGTGAATGGAGTTGCCGGAATGGCGATCGGGGGTATCGGGTACGGTGAATGGAGTTGCCGGAATGGCGATTCGGGGTACCCGGTAACCCTATTATATATTAATACCTTCTGTTTGTCTGTGGCGGGTTGCCGGGTTGGGGTGGGTGCAGTTCCCGGTAGCGAACACCTTCCAGCATTTTGATCAGTTGGTTGAGGAAACCGGCTTCCCGCAGTTGTCCTTCCCAGAGTTTCCAGTCGGGGCGGCGGTGTTTCATCCCGCGGTTGCGGAAGAAGGGTTCGTTGCTCTGGATAACGATGGACCGGTTTCTCCCGCTTACCCGGTAGCGGATCACCTGGTCGCTGTGGTGGATCTTTTCCACCAGGAAGCGGTACCGCTTACCGCTCACCCGCATTTGTACTACCTGTTTCATGCTGCACCTCCTGTTTATCCTTTAGTTGCACCCGGCCTTTTTTGAAGGCGGGATGCTGCGGGGGTAAAGGTAGGGAAACTAAATTGTTTAGTAAAAAAGAGTAGCTTTATACCATAAATATGGTATTGGTGAACATACCCGGAAAGGATACTTTGAGTTGCGAATTGGTAAAGACGTGCAATTTACAATTACCTTATTCTTATTAGAAGTCAGTGGAAGCGATGGACTGGGTTTGTTCTGATTATTTCTGGGAAAGGAACAAAAACTGTAGTGTTGAGTGCATTAGAATGGATTCAATTTGAAATTATGACTAATGAATAGCAGAAACAAGTGTAAGATACTTTTAATGCCATTTTTAAGCCTCATTTAAAAAGTAACCCTAAAAGAAAAGTAGATAAATTTGTCTATTTAGCCTAAAAAAAGTACTATTCATGCCGTCTGCCCAAATAAGAGAAATAAAATCAAAATTTAAAGGTCGAGTTAATGGCGACTGGTCCTTTAAAGAAAATCGTTCTATCGATACCTGGACCCACGGATATCATAGATATCCAGCAAAATTTATACCTCAAGTCGTAAAAAAATTGTTGGAAAAATATACAGTTCCTGGAGACAGGGTTGCGGATGTTTTTGCCGGGTGCGGTACAACCTTAGTTGAATGTAAGGTGCATGGTCGTGCTTCGATAGGTGTGGATATTAATCCCGTTGCTGAACTTATTACAAACGCAAAGATTAATCCTGTAGAACCGTTGGAACTTGCTAATTCATTTGAAATATTAAAAATCCAAATCAAAGAATTTAGATCAAGAATTAATTATTCTAATAAGAAGCATTCAAGAATTAATTATTGGTTTAGAAGGCGGGAAAAAAACAAAATAGCTTTTCTTTATGGAATTATCTTAGAAATCAAAGCTCAGGATGCAAGAGATTTCTTTCTTTGCTCATTGTCAAATATTCTGAAAAATTGTAGCCGCTGGTTACAAGACAGTACGAAACCACAAATTGATCCCGTAAAAACACCGGCAGACCCTTTTATTTCGTTTTGTGCTCAAACTGAGAAAATGTTGAAACGGAATGAACAATTTTATAACAAGCTTGCTAAGAAAAATTTTTTGAACACCTCATGTACAATTAAATTAGAGGATGCCCGGAATACGAGGATAAGACGAAATTCCATAAATGCTATTATAACGTCGCCGCCGTATGTAACTTCTTATGAGTATGCAGATATTCATCAGCTAACCGGATATTGGTTTGAATATATTTCTGATATGAGTTCGTTTAGAAAGAAATTCATAGGTACTTTCCATTCTCAGAATAAAGAACTTGAAGTAGATAGTGTAATAGCTTCTGATATAATAAAAAGGCTGTCAAAGAAAGACTTGCGTTTAGCAGGTGAAGTTGCTAACTATTTCAATGACATGTACGCAGTTGCACAAGAGATGTATCGTATATTAGCTCCAGGCGGTGTAGCATGTCTTGTAGTAGGTAATACAACCTTACGAAATATTAAAGTAAAATCGGCTGAAGCCTTTGCTGAAATTCTCCGATTAAATCAGTTTAGATATTTACAAGTTATAAAACGAGAAATAACAAGTAAACAAATCCCCACTATTAGAAATAAAGTTGATGGCAGATTCACCAAATTAAATATGGAAAATAGCAAAAAGGTTTACCCGAGTGAATTTATCATCATTGCTAGAAAACCTGCCACATGAATCTCGAAACCGCCGGAAACAAGATTGACGAAATCCCAGTAGAAATTAGTTATAAAATAATTGAACTTTTTTCTGCAGGGTTATATTCAAGCCCAAATAAGGCTTTCGAGGAATTAGTAAGTAATTCTTATGATGCAGGAGCTACTAAAGTAAGTGTTTTTGTTTCAAATGATAAATCACTTCCAGAATCTACACTTTGGGTATGTGATAATGGTGAGTCAATGGATAAAGAAGGTCTCAAGCAGTTTTGGAAGATTGGATCTTCAATGAAACGGATTTCAGAAAATCAAGACAGATTGCCAATTGGAAAATTTGGCATTGGTAAACTTGCAACCTACGTTCTTACTCAAAAACTTACTCTTATCTGTAAAGCAAGTGACGGGAAATATTATGCTGTCACTATGAATTATTCTAACATTCAAAAGGATTCAACCGATATAATAAAATTGGATGAAAGGGAGTTGTCAATTGAAGATGTAAAAACTGTTTTAAACCCATATATAAAGGTTTCAGGTGAGTCTCTGATGTCATTTGAACTTTGGGGAAGTAATGCAGAAAAAACATGGACTTTTGCAATAATGTCAGATCTTAAGCCAAAAGCTTATGACATACAAGAAGGTCGACTAAAATGGATTCTTAGCACTGCTTTACCACTGAATCCCAATTTTAGTCTTTTTTTTAATGGAGCAACAATTGTTTCTAGTAAAGAGTCAATTCCATTAACAAAAACATATGTTTTTGGTGAGGATGATGGAACCGCTGGCCGTTTTAAATATGAGGTCTCAACATATAAGGAACACCCTTGCATAAACATGACTAATATCAAAAATGTTTATGGGCGAATTGAATTATATCAGGATTCTTTGATTCGTGGAAAATCATCTGAACTAGCCCGGAGTCACGGAATTTTTCTTATGGTTAGAGGAAGGCTTATTAATATAGATGATGCTCTCTTACCTGGAATGCCAGCAATGTTTCATGGTGTATTTAACAGGGTGAGGATTTTTGTTTACGCTGACGAACTCGATAATTATGTTACATCTACTAGGGAAGCTATCAAGGAGTCAGATGCATTAAATGATATCAAACAATATGTTAACAGGAAGTTTGATGAAGTGAAGAAAACTTACCTCGAGGAAATTGAAGAAGAAGAAAAGAAAAATAGAGCTTCTCATAAAATCGCATATGCTTCAGGCAGTTTGTCAAGAAGACCCTTGCTGGTAGCTGCGAAAAAATTTTTCGATAATGAAATTTCTGACCTGGTTTTAACAGATATTCCCAGAAATCTTGCTAGTCATGAAAAAAACGAGATTATTGAGAGGCTTGAAGCCGATTTAGTAAGTGAGCAGGGGATTATACAAAAAGTTGAATGGGTAGCTCTTAATCCTGATGATCCAATAGCAAAATTTGATTTACAATCTGGTGTTGCGAAAATTAACTTGCTTCACCCTTTTTTCGCAAATTTTATTGATGAAATTAAATCAACTGTGCCTTTTCAATTGATTGCATTAACTGAAATATTGACAGAGTGCTTTTTAATTGAGAGCGGTATTAATCAGGATGATGTCCGTTCTATTATGTGGCGTAGAGATGCAATCCTAAGGGAATTAACTTTCAGTGACAAACCAAATGCACCATTCGTGGCCTCGCTATTACAGGCATCTCTAGGTGACTCAAGCGGCTTGGAAGAGTCTGTAAAACATGCATTCAATTCATTGGGTTATGAAACCTCTCATATTGGAGGTTCAGGTAAACCAGATGGAAAAGCAAGCGCATATATTGGCCCTATCGGCTCGCCTGATAATTATTCTATAACATTTGATGCAAAAAGCACATCAAAAGAAAAAATTAAAGCAACAACAGCGCTTATCTCGGGAGTTGATCGGCATAGAGATAAATTTGCGTCTGATTTTGCATGTGTGGTTGCAATTGACTTTGAAGGGGCGGAGAATCCGGAATCTGCTGTAAATGTTGAAGCAAAAAAGCATTCTATTAATCTTATTAGAGTAAAAGATCTCTGTGCTCTTGTCTTATATTCGAGTCCCAAATTACTTAGTTTGAAAGAACTAAAGGATTTCTTTCAAAACTGCCATACAGTAATTGAGACTTCTGAATGGATTAATAATTTTAAAAAGAGAGAAGTCGATCGAGGCCCGATAAAGGAGTTGCTTGAAGCAGCCTTTCTAATAATGAGAACAGATAAAGAGGCGGCTCATATCCAGGCATTGCGGCATAGTTCAACGATTCTTAAAAGTTTTTCTGTTGATTATTTAAGAACATTTGTTCAAAGCTTAGAGAGACTTGTTCCCGGATTAATTAGTGTATCAAATGATATTGTTAGCTTACAAGCACCCCCTGAGAAAATACTTGCAGCTATCAATCAAGCATTTGCTACTGATATTCCGGCAGAAATTCGTGATGTTTATGTGCGAGCGTTTACAATCTAAATCAACTGAAAGTATACTTGCTATAGTATAAATGACGAATTGAGAATTTCCTATAAAGGCTAAGTAGTAAATGTATAGCTTTTATACTTATCTTAAATTAAGTGAAATGTTCAACCTTAAAGAGTTAAAAAGGGAAACCGCAATTGCTAATCGCTACGAAAGACGTTTAGTTAAACTCGTTTCAAACAATCAAGAAACAGATCGAATTAAGGTAGTAGTTGAAAATGCGGTTTTGAATATTAATAATAAACAAAAATCATTTGTAATTTATGGGGAACCACAAAGTGGCAAAACGGAAATGATGATTGCCCTAACAGCCAAATTATTGGATGAAGGACTTAAGCTAGTTATTATTCTTCTTAATGATAGCGTCCAGTTATTGGGTCAGAATTTAGAGCGATTTCAACGATCAGGACTATCTCCTTCACCGAAGAAATTCAGTGAGGTTCTTTCTCCCGAAGTTAAAATTGGCGATCATCAGTGGATAATTTTTTGTAAAAAAAATTCAAAAGATTTACAGAAGTTAATAAGCAAAATTCATGGGCATAAGAATAGAGTGATAATTGATGACGAGGCCGATTATGCTACCCCAAATTCAAAAGTTAATAAGAATGAAAAAAGTCAAATCAATAAATTAACCGGGGAGTTAATTGGTAATGAAGGTATTTATATTGGGGTAACAGCAACACCAGCTCGCTTGGATTTAAATAAGACTCATGAAAATCAAAATGAACACTGGATAGATTTCCCTCCGCACTCTAACTATACTGGGCAAGATGTTTTTTTTCCTATAGTTTTAGATGATTTGCCATACAAGTTGACGTTTCTATCGGACAGTGGCGATGATCCTAAGTATATAAGAGAAGCAATGTTTAGCTTTATGGTCAATGTGGCTTATCTCAATTCAATGGTCAATGATGCTGAACTTAACTACTGTATGCTAATTCATACTAGTGGAAAAAAGGCAGATCATTCAGTTGACTACAAACAGGTTGTTAAGGTCTTCGAGTCATTAAGGGATGAGAGAAATTCGAATCATGATTCTTATTTAAAAAGGATCTGGGATATAGCCAGGGAGAGATATCCAGATCATGAAAATACAATAACAAAATATATTATTGCTAGTGCTGACAGAAACAACATAGTAGTGATGAATAGTGATAAGGAGGTTAATGCTGCTGATAACAGGACAGCCACAGATCCCACAGCACCTTTTACAATTACAATTGGGGGGAATATTGTGTCAAGAGGTGTTACTTTCAATAATTTGTTGTCTATGTTTTTTACTAGAGATGTGAAGCATAAGCTTCAACAGGATACATATATACAAAGAGCAAGGATGTTTGGTTCACGGGGTACTTACTTGAACTATTTTGAACTTATTATTCCGAAGACGCTTTATCTTGATTGGCAAAAATGCTTTATTTTTCATCGACTTTCGCTAGAGTCAAGAAAGCAAGACAATAGATCACCTGTTTGGCTGGATGGAGAAAGGATTACGGCGGTGTCAAGTGCGAGTATTGATAAAACAAATGTTGTTGTTGATAAAGGAGAAATGAGTTTTGCTCTATTTGGATATGACGAGGCAACCCTTGTTAAAATAATAACTATGAAAGGGGATGAAATAAAGAAGGTGAAAGCATTATTTGAACTTCTCGGGAAGGACTGTTTGCCTCCATATTTGATTAGTTACATTGAGAGTTTTTGTCCCTTAGGTAATCAATCTATTGCAGTTCATTTGCCAAAAAGTATTTCTGGATATATAGATAAGAAAGGTGAAACAGATAGAGCAACTATTACTCGTACTAGGGGATTTATTGGAAATAGAGAATTGGAATTGGATAAATATTCCAATGCAATACATCATATAAATATTCTGCATAACGGAGTAGGGAAGGCTAGAGTCTTCTATAAATATGAAGGGAATATTCGGTTTTTGAAAACTTCAAAGCAATGATTAAAGAATTTGAATTCTATCATGGAGTAGTTTTCACCAAGCTAATTCATGGGTGTACTAGCCAAGTAATAATTAAGCCCTACCCAACTATGGGTAATTCTTCATACATTCTCAATGATAAAGTGGGTTTGTATATTAAGTATTCCGCAAAGCGAATGTCACCATGGCGTTTCAGTATGCAACAAGAACATCAAGACGAAATTCTTGAAATGAAAAATAATTTGTCAGAAGTCTTTTTGCTTCTGGTTTGTGGCGAAGACGGTATAGTTACTTTAGGATTTAACGAATTGAAAGTGATATTAAATGATGCTCATAGTGCCGTAGAATGGATAAGTGCTAGTCGTAACCCACGAAAAGAATATACAATTAAGGGATCTGATGGGAAACTTGCTAGGAAGGTTGGTAAAACTGATTTCCCCAAGAAAGTCTTTGAATTTAATCTTAATAATATGGGTGAGCAAAAGGAAGATCAGCAATTTACTTGGTAAAATGGCATGAATTTCTGTTCTGTTCTGTTCTTGGTTCTTTGTAGTGTTTTTCTTAAAAACGGCACATTACATTTGCCTGTAAAACTGACAAAGTAAGGCAATTAATATGTAAAGGGAATAAACTATATAGATTTTATTGTATTTTTATTTAATAACCAGTCAGCACTTCATCATATATCCATTTTCAAAAATGTCTGGAAAGCTTAATAACTATAATTTTCGCGATTTTTTCAGTGAAGTAAACTCATCACTTACAGAGCTGCCGGCCTGCCACACTACGGATGGATTCCGTGCTAGGGAAATTATGAAAAGCTCTAGAATCGAGCCTAAAGAATGTAATGTTTTTAAAGGCGAGAAACTCCTCTACTTTTTTTACGGAAGACCATCATTTCGCCTTTCGGATATTCAGAATGCCACCTCATTAAACTCCTATTGGCCTGTCACATTTCTTTTCAGATCCGATATTGTAAGCCCAAAACGAATATTCCCTTTTGACACTGGTGCCTACTACCATGACAGGTTTAATAATTTCTTCCGGGAAGAGATGAATTTAGACGTCTTTGAAATGGAAAAAACAGTAACTGCTATTCCCCGCTTTATCAAGTTTTTTTACGACAGCAACGAAAATTATTACCTAGGTAAGACCATAACTGGTCTGGAGAATACAATTCCCAACACTTTTTTTGAGTTAGAAAGCTATTATGAGTTAATTAAGAACAGGGGAATAAATGAGGCTGATGACAGAAGCAGCGCCGTTGAAATTCAAACTGCTGAAGGAATTACGCTTACCAAAGACTGCATCGAATTAATAATAGCACCACAGATATATTTTGATGATGAGAATTTCAGAGACTCACTTGTAGAATACGCTCAAAAAATTGTGGGATATCAAACGTCTCGTGGAAATCCAAGGGAGTTTCACATGACTATCTTTCATAAAGTTCAGGAACACCTTCAGTCAAAACAATCATTATGAAAAAGTATGATTTTGTTGGCTATATTGACAATAACCTTGCAAATACTTTTTTGATTCCCATCTTCAAGAGTGAGGAAGAATTTTTTTTTCAGGCCATTTCAGAGGATAATAATGATTTAATTTGCTCTTTTGATTTTATTAAGGATAAAAGAATAGAGGAGCATTTACGATATATCAACTACAATAATGCTGAACGTGTGGTTGGTAATTCGGCAATTTATTTGTTTCGGTTTAATCTAGAAATATTTATTGGGGCAAAAGGCGAGCTGTTAAGTGGTTTGAAGCGGATTTATGAACAATTTGACCATACTAAGAATACTTTTTTCATGCGGGAGTTAATGAGCTTGTTTACTTTGGAAAGGACCAATTGTCTTAAGTATTTTTTTCATTTGAACTATTACAAATATGAAGAGTTTGATGATTTGGTTTTTTTTATGAGTATAATTTTTTCAGTACCAGAAAAAGCTATCAATAAAGAATTAAATAAGATACAACTACGGCCCTACGTTTACGGAAGAAAAGGCATTAAAGAAATAATTAAAGCCCGGCAAGAAAGGATGAGAAAAAAGCTGGAAATGCTGCGATATACCAATACCGTTATTCAATTTAATGAAGAGAGTAATGACAAAGAGTATTATTCTCTTGAGTGAAACTTACTACCTTGCTTTTGCAAGACACTTTCTCAATACCTTTTCCTACCGGGAGTCTCAAGTCCCTGTCTAGCGGTTGGTGGACTTCAGTCTTTTTATTATTCTGATTGCTAATTTTTAGTCTTCCAGACCGAATGTATTTCCCTCCTTGCACCAGCCGTTCCTACGGAACGTTTCAGCACTCCGCCAGTTATTGTTAACCATGAGCTGTTCCGCTGGAACAAAAGGAAACGCTTAGCCGGGTGCAGGCCTGCTCCGGAGACCAGGCAGTCAAACAATGTCCCATAACCCTTTATACACAGAAATGCTTTATTTTTGAATGATACTACTAAAACAGCGCTTTATGGCTATGATGAAAAGGTGGGGTGTATTGTTATTGATCGCATTTGTTGGTTTCACCGGTTGCCAGCGGGAGATCACTGATGACCTGGGATCACCGGGTGGTGGCCCCGGCGGTGGTGGCACACCAGCAACACTGGTAAAGGCCACACTGAAACTACTGGTGGTGGATGAGAACGGGACCATGGTAACAAAAGCCAAAGTGCAGGCTGGGACCACCATTGTGTACACCAATGAATTCGGGGTGGCAGAATTAAAGGATGTGATGGTGCCTGCCAATAAGGCATTGGTCACCGTTAGCTATGCCGGCTACTTTGATGCGTACCGGACCTTTGCTGTTGGTACTAAGGAATGTTTTGGAAAAGTAAAACTACAGAAATACCAGTTTGCAGGAACGGTACAGTCCTCCACCGGTGGTATTGTTGATATCGGAACAGAAGTGAAACTAACGTTTCCGCCCAATGCCTTTGTTAATGAAAGCGATGGCAGTCCCTATACGGGAACAGCTACTATCTATGGCTCCTACCTGAATCCCGAAGCGACTGACTTTAATGAAATAATGCCGGGTGACCTGGTGGCAGAAGATAATGGCGACCAGGTATTACGATCTTTTGGAATGGTGAATGTGGAACTAAAAGGAGGGCCGGCACAGAAATTAAAATTGAAAACCGGTGTAAAGGTGACGATGGAAGCAGTGATCCCCGCTTCCTTGCTGTCAACTTCTCCTGCTACACTTCCTATGTGGCACTTTGATACCAAAAGCGGTGTGTGGAAAAAAGAGGGTACCGGTATCCGGCAGGGTACTATATATAAAGGGGAAGTGTCGCATTTTACCTGGTGGAATTATGATGCCGCTTATCCAAGAGTGTATATCAGTGGAACGGTAAAAGATAATAAAGGATCACCGATAGTGAATACCCGTGTCAACCTGCATGTGAATGATCCGGCTGTTTCAATAAACACATACACCAACAATGAAGGTTATTTCAGGATACCGGCCCCGACAAATGCTGTCTGTACCCTTTCGCTATATAGCAGCGACTGCAATATTCCATTTGCCAGTTTCCCGGTTACTACCGGCACGGCGGATATCAACTTAGGCACTATAGTGGCCTCCCTGTTTTCGCAAAGCCGGTTCAATGTGTTTGGTATGTTTCAAACCTGCAGCAGTGTACCTGTACAGAACGGGACCTTAAAAGTGTTTGCCCTGAACAATATGTTTGAAGGCCAGATCAGTAATGGCGTAGCGGATATTTCTTTTTCTTTTTGCAGGGACTCTGTTGATGTATTGATAGTGGCACATGATGCTGCCACGCAGAAGTCTTATACGGTATCTAAACGATTGTATAAGGATACGCCTTACGACCTGGGCACCTTACCGGTGTGCGGTGCAACGGCCACCAAGTTCATCCGGTATATTGTAGATAACCAGTTATATTATATTGCCGGTGATGCGGTGGATAGTATGACGTCACATTATTTCAATTTCACGACTCCCTGGGTGCAGGTGGCGCATAATAACTGGAGTGTGCCGGGAGTGGTGACATCGAAGATCTATTTTAATACAGACATCGGCGGTTATGTGACAACGCTTATTATCTCTGCCTATCCCAATCTTTCCAATATGGGCGGCAACTTTGTCCTGACAAATACATTTGAAAATTACAGCAGTACACCCGGCGCCATTAATAAGGGTACGATGCGGGGTAAAATGTTTGATACCGGGATCAATCAATGGCGGATCATAGATGTAACGTACAGTGTGGGGCAGCAGTGATGATGTTTTTTTATCTCGGTATGATAACGCTGCGCTATAGGATTGTCTCGCAAAGACGCGGCGGCGCAAAGAATACAGGAGGTGGTTGGCGGCTTTCCTGAAATAACCGGGACAAGTGCGGGAGAAAAATTTCTTTTCCTTTCTCATAACCTTACACCTTATCCCCGGTACCTGCTTCCTGCCTCTCTTTCAAAAAAGCGTTCCCTGGATTTCTTTTTTGGGGTAAAACACACCAATGATCACAAATGGATTTGGTGCTCTCCTGGTATGCCACTCTTTTGTGGTGCCCACAAAAAGGTATATGTCCTTGTTGGTGGTAAAATCATCAAAGTATCGCTCCTTTACTTTTTGCAATGCTATCGTCTCTGCAATTGCAGTGTCTGCCACCCCGCTTTCCTTTGCCGCTCTCAGGCAGTTCCAGTATAGTTGCCCTATCTCCCAATCTTCGATCATCAGCCTGCGCTGCTTGCCCGTTTCGTCAGTGAATTTGTAAAAGAACTTATACGGAACCTTGGGTATCATCTTTTGCGGATCAAGACTGCCCTGGGCAAACAGGTCGGTTTGTTTTCTTATCTCCACCCATTCATCTTTCCATTCCCGCTCATCTGCTTCCCACTCAAAACCGGTGATGGCTGCTGGTTTAAAGGTGGCCAGCGATACATTTTTGGGGGCTTTTGAATCTTCAATAAGCTGTGCAAAGTTTGAATACACATTCTTTAAGCAATATTCTTTTCGTGTTCTCCAGTTGCCGGATGTATCCAGCCGGGGTTGATGGATCACAATATCTCTGAAGTCATAATATTTGGGCGAGTGACTTTCCGGCCGGAAGTCATCTGGCCGTTTATTGAGTTCGAGTTCGATCCAGGTGTACTTTACATTGTTCACCTTGCCTGATTGTTTCAGGTCGAACAAAAAACTTAATGGTATGGGGTATATGCGTATCCATGTTCCATCTTCCAGCACACCGGCGGTGCAAACCAGTTCATCATAACTTCTGGAGGGTAACGGATAGGTCGTTACGGTAAGTAATACTTTATGTACGGACATTTTTATAGGTGGATTAGTTCATATTTCCATTCTGGCAGTTGTGTTATGGCCTCTGCAAGGTGCTTGCGATGGCACTGGCAGATATTCGCTTCGAAACAGGTTAATGCAATTCGTTTTTTCTCCATCAGCAGGTTCAGAATAGTTTGCTGCGTGGTTAGGGTATGCCGCAATGTTTCTTCCCGGTAGTTGTTAAAAAGCTTGTCATAATCTGCCTGGCAGGTCAGCTCCTGTCTTTGTGCGGAAACAATACCTACTTCCGGAAAGTGCATATATTGTATTCCCACACTGGCACAGGCCTTAAGCAGTTGGTTTTTGGTAAACCCGTATTTCATACTCTTTGGATTGTTCCTTACATCTGCCAATACCTTTACATCTTTACAGATCAGCTTATTCAGGTATTCCTCCAATGAGATGCCTTCATATCCAATTGTAAAAAGAATGGTTTTGGCAGCGGCCGGCTTATACTGAACTACTTTCTCTAATTCGGCCGGGGTCAGGTACCTGTCTGCGATCTCACTATGTATAGCAAAGTAGGGATACTGTGTATAGGTATGCTTTATCAGGTCTGTGTAACTTTTTTTTCCATGAAGCAAATGAAGTTGATGCAAGGCCTGTCTGTCCTTCTCTTTCAAAAGACGTATATAATCAGCCGGGTCTTTTTTTTCTATGCCTTTATTCGTCATTGCTACCTGGCCGTATTTCTGCATAGTGAAGATATCCGCAGCAGCCTGGAAAGAGTAACAACCGTATTTATAAGGAACAAAATGATACTCCTGTTTCTCCTGCTGCTTTGCGAGTAATAATAATAGCTTTTGAAATTGGGTCTTCCCCAGGCTGCCGCCAAAGCTTTGGAGGAGTGCCAATATCACTTTGCGCCTGTAATACATAGAGCAAAGGTAGCACTGATTATTTTGAATGTACAACCTGTTTAAAAAAAAGTGAGCAGAAGATGGTTGCTTCACTTTCCTGTTGGTTTCTCTTATGCGTTTGATCGCCTGGCATTGTGTAATACAAGTACTGTGGTAAGGAGTCCTATACTACTGCCAATTAATTTTTTTGCCATCTGATAAATTCTTGTATTTTCGTTCTTTCCAAAAACACTTCCGGTATTTAGTTGTCCTGATTAGTCGGGATAGAATTTATTTGTATTTGCAGTATACTTTGTGTGATGAAAACGACGAATTTCTAGAATTACAAGGTATGGCACTGCGAATGCGCCGGAAACGGTGCGTTTTCTATGATAAAACAATA
>CAYUCU010000069.1:0-18445 GCA_964443345.1 uncultured Chitinophaga sp. | reverse complement strand
CTTTTCCAGCATTACTTTGCAGTCGGTATAAATGCGGTCTTCCTCCAGGTATAATATATGCCCGGATTCAACAGCGATCTCGGGGTTAATGCTCAATGAACCGGCCACCAGTTCAATCTGACCGTCCATATTTAAAGCAAGCCGGTGAACAGCGCCGATAAAAGCGTCTTTACCACCGCCTATCATTCCCATTCGTAATTTTCTGTTATTCATTGCAAACGTTTGAAGGTGTAATACTATTCATACCAGTCCTTGACCGGAAGTTAAAAAATGTGTCGGAGAAACATGAATGTGTGCTTAAAAATAGTACATTTAGTTTTCTTAATTCATTTTTTTCAACCAACGATTAATAAACTTGCCTGCGTATGAAATCAACTGTCCGCATCCAATTGTCCGCCATGATGTTTCTCAACTTTTTCGTCTGGGGAATCTGGTTCGTTACGATGGGTACTTATCTGACTAAAGGAAATATTGGTGCCACTGGCGGGCAAACCGCATTGGCCTATGGCACCCAATGCCTGGGAGCGATTATTGCACCTTTTATCGTGGGTATGATTGCCGACCGTTTTTTTGCTGCTCAAAAGATACTTGGTGTATTGCACATAATCGGAGCAGGTTTGCTTTATTATATATCCACCCAAAGCAGTTTTGGTTCCTTTTATTCAATGCTGCTTATTTATATGATCATCTATATGCCAACCCTGGCGTTGGTGAATGCTATTGCCTTAAAGCAGATCACTAATCCGGAAAAACAATTTTCAGGCATCCGGCTTTGGGGTACTATAGGATGGATTGTAGCCGGTCTGATTATTGGGTGGATGGCCTGGGAACCTGCAAAAGAAATTATGGATGCCGGTACAAAAACTGATGCAACCGCAGCAGCAAAAGAAGCGTTGAAAGTGGCTGCAACAAAATTGCAGATCACTTTTACTGTGTCAGCAATTATATCGGCCATCTTTGGCGTATTTTGTTTCTTTCTGCCTAACACACCCCCTCCCAAAGCAGGTCAAAATGTTTCTATCAGTGAAGTGCTGGGCTTTGACGCATTTAAGATTCTTAAAAATAAGAACTACCTTATTTTCTTCATTGCTTCCATCCTGATTTGTATTCCACTGGCCTTCTATTATGGGCAGGCCAACCAGTTTTTAAACGAGTCCGGTATGGTAGGGGCCGCAGGCAAGCAAACGATGGGGCAAATGAGCGAAACACTGTTTCTTTTTCTTATGCCACTTTTTTTTATACGGTTTGGCACCAAGCAAATGCTGCTGATTGGCATGATCGCCTGGGTATTACGTTATGTGCTTTTTGCTTATGGTGACACCGGTTCGGGACTATGGATGCTGTACGCCGGTATTATACTGCATGGTATTTGTTATGATTTTTTCTTTGTTACCGGCCAGATATATACCGATAATATTGCTGGGCCCAGGGTCAGGTCTGCTGCCCAGGGTTTAATTACGCTGGCTACATATGGAGTGGGCATGTTTATTGGATTTTGGGCAGCCGGTAAATATGTGGATGCTCATAAAGTTGGTGAATCGATGCATGACTGGAAAACCATTTGGATATTTCCGGCATTGTTTGCTGCCGGTGTGGCTTTACTGTTTATTATATTCTTCAAAAACGATAAGAAAAAATTACAGGCAGTATAACCATGCAACGACGCTCCGCCATAAAAAACCTGGTAGCCGGCACTGCGGCATTCGCATTTACCAATAAGATAAATGCAGTGGGAACAGATATGTTTGAGCACAACTATCAGCTGAAAGGCACTATCAATCATTCCGTTTGCCGCTGGACATATGGGTATCTTTCATTGGAGGAGCTTTGCCTTACAGTAAAGAAGATCGGCTTCTCCGCCATCGACCTGGTGGGGCCGAAGGAATGGGACATCTTAAAAAGTCATGGCGTATACTCTTCCATGTGCAATGGCGCTGAAATAAGCCTGACCGAAGGCTGGAATGACAAGCAATATCATTCCAAACTGGTAAAAAATTATACTGACCATATTGAGCTGGTATCCAAAGCCGGTTATAAGAACCTGATCTGCTTCAGTGGCAACCGCAAAGGCATGAATGATGAAGCGGGCATGAATACCTGTGTGGAAGGATTGAAACAGATCATAGGCCTGGCGGAACAAAAAGGGGTGATCATTCAAATGGAACTCTTCAACAGCAAGGTGGACCATAAAGATTATATGGCCGATAAAAGTGCCTGGGGAGTGGAATTATGCAAACGCCTGGGATCACCCAATTTTAAATTGCTGTACGATATTTATCATATGCAGATCAATGAAGGCGATGTGATACGGACGATCAATGATAATCACCAGTATTTTGGCCATTACCATACTGCTGGTGTGCCGGGCAGGCATGAGATAGATGAGAGCCAGGAACTTTTTTATCCTGCTATCATGAAGGCTATTGTCGCAACAGGCCACAAAGGATATGTGGCGCAGGAGTTTATCCCTACTGGGACCGAAAGCAAGGATAAGATAGCGGCGTTGAAGAAGGCGGTGAAGATCTGTGATGTGTGATAGAGGTGAATTGTGAATAGATAATAGTGAATAGTGAACAGCCCTGAAAGGGCGGCATATCTTTGCATTAGGCAAAGTCCGTTTCGGCATAGAAGACTCCGAAGGAGTCAAACATGAATAACTCCGGGTAAAACCCGGAGAGGATCGATAAAAAATAAAAACCTAAACGATAAACTTACACTATGGCAGATAACACTTATGACGCAATCGTAATCGGCTCCGGTATCAGTGGAGGCTGGGCCGCCAAAGAACTGACCGAAAAAGGGCTGAAAGTAATCATGCTCGAAAGAGGCCGAGACATCAAGCATGTAACAGGTTATGTGACCGCCACAAAAGAAATATGGGAGTTTCCGCACCGCGGCGAACGAACACAGCAAATGATCAAAGATTACCCGGTTCTGAAAAGGGATTATCCCCTGAATGAAACCGTGCTGGACTTTTGGGTTAAAGACCAGGAAAGCCCCTACACAGAAATAAAACGTTTTGATTGGTACCGGGGTTATCATGTGGGTGGCCGTTCCCTTATGTGGGGCCGCCAGAGCTACCGCTGGAACAAATGGGATTTTGAAGCCAATGCCAAAGAAGGTATTGCGATTGACTGGCCCATCCGGTATGATGATATTGCGCCATGGTACAGCCATGCAGAAAAATTCGCCGGCATACAGGGAAGTAAAGAAGGGCTGGAAGTATTGCCCGATGGTGAATTTATGCCAGCCATGGAATTGAACTGCGCTGAAAAAGAAGTGAAGAAGAGAATGGAAGCTTTTTATAAAGGTACCCGTCACCTGATCATTGGCCGCAGCGCCAACATCACTCAGCCGCATCACGACAGGACCAACTGCCAATACCGTGACCGTTGCTGGAGAGGTTGTCCGTTTGGAGGTTATTTCAGTACACAATCCGCCACGCTGCCTGCAGCAATGAAAACCGGCAACCTTACCCTTCGTCCTTTCTCCATTGTAACGAAGATCCTGTATGATAAGGACAAGAAAAGAGCAACCGGTGTGGAAGTACTGGATGCAGACACCAATGTAACATACGAGTTCAAATCCAAGATCGTATTTGTATGCGCCTCTGCATTGAATTCTACCTGGGTGCTCATGAATTCCGCTACCGATGTATGGGAAGGCGGATTGGGCAGCAGCAGCGGCGAACTGGGACATAATGTGATGGACCACCACTTTAGAACTGGCGCCAGTGGAACAGTGGAAGGACTGAGTGATAAATATGAATATGGGCGCAGGCCAACGGGTATCTATATTCCACGGTACAGAAATATCTATGATGATAAAAGAGATTACCTGCGGGGCTTTGGCTACCAGGGTGGAGGCAGCCGTGGCCGTGGTGTGGAGGTAGCGGAAATGACCATTGGAGGCGACCTGAAGGATGCCATGAGCGTTCCCAGCGACAACTGGGGATTTGGGATGACCGCCTTTGGTGAAATGCTCCCTGATCACAGCAACAAGATCTCGTTGGATAAAACCAAAAAAGATAAATGGGGCCTGCCGGTACTGGCTTTTGATGTGGAAACAAAAGAGAATGAAAGAAAGATGCGGATAGATATGATGAATGATGCAAAAGAGATGCTGGAAGCGGCCGGATTGAAAAATGTAAACACCTATGATGGAGGCTACACCGTAGGCATGGGCATACATGAAATGGGAACTGCCCGCATGGGCCGTGACCCGAAAACATCGGTGCTCAATGGCAACAACCAGGTATGGGATGCCCCCAATGTGTTTGTAACAGACGGCGCCTGTATGACTTCCGCATCTTGTGTAAACCCGTCATTGACCTACATGGCATTGACAGCAAGAGCGGCTGACTTTGCCGTGAATGAATTAAAAAAAGGAAATTTATAAACCTCATAACTTTTTACATATGGACAGAAGAGAACTTTTAAAAATGATAGCAATCGTAACCGGTGGCGTAGTTATCGGTGGCGAAGTATTTCTTACCGGTTGCAAGACCGGTGCTAAAGCAGATGCAGGTTTTACTGCTTCCAATATTGCTTTGCTGGATGAGGTTGGCGAAACCATCATCCCTGCCACCACTACTCCGGGAGCCAAAGCAGCAAAAATTGGTGAGTTCATGAAAACGATAGTCTCCGATTGCTATACTGAAAAACAACAAGCTGCCTTTAATGCAGGCATCGGTTCGCTGGAAGAAGCTTGCAAAAAAGCCAATAGCAAATCTTTCATGGAATGCACCCCGCAGCAGCGCCACGACTTTTTGATAAGCCTGGAAAAAGAAGCTAAGGAATTTAATACCAAACGTGACGAAGAGGATAAGCCCAAAAGAGAAGCTCATGACAAGGCCAACAAAGCCCTTGCCTGGAAAGACCAGAAGGAATTTGAAGCAGCGCCTCCTCATTATTACACCATGATGAAGCAACTCACACTGTGGGGCTTCTTTACTTCTAAAACAGGCGCTACAGAAACACTGAGACATATACCAGTACCAGGCAAGTATGACGGCGCCTTTGCTTATACGAAAGGAGATAAAGCCTGGGCCGAATAATTGTTTACAACCAATCAAACAATAACAATGAATATAGAGAGAAGGAAATTCATCAAGCTGACCGGCGCTGCCACCGGAGCATTGGCATTAAATACTTTATTTGCTGACTCATTATTGGCTGGTTGCAATGGTAGTGAAGCGGGCAAATTGAAAAATTTTGGTATCCAGCTTTGGACACTAAGGGATGATCTGCCGAAAGACCCGAAAGGTGTGTTGAAACAATTAGCTTCTTTCGGTTATAAACAGATCGAAAGCTTTGAAGGCGGAAAAGGTATCTATTGGGGCATGAGTAACCTGGAATTCAAAGCATATATGGATGAGCTGGGCATGTCGCTTATTGCCAGCCATTGTGATATCACCAAAGATTTTGAAAAGAAAGCTGCAGAAGCAGCTGCCATCGGCATGAAATATTTGATATGCCCGTGGAAAGGCCCGCAGAAAAGCATAGATGATTTTAAGAAGTTTGCTGACGAGTTTAATCAGAAAGGAGAAATATGTAAAAGAAACGGCATCCGCTTTGCCTACCACAACCATGATTACTCCTTTGCAGTACAGGATGGACAAATGGGACAGGATGTGATGATGAAGAATACGGACTCCTCGCTGGTAGATTTTGAGATGGATATCTACTGGGTGGCCACCGCCGGGCAGGACCCGATAGCCTGGTTCAATAAATATCCAGACCGTTTCCGGCTATGTCATATCAAAGACCGGTCAAAGTCGCCGGTGACTGATAATGGTAAAAATTCGGTTGACCTGGGAACCGGCGTCATTGATTACAGCAGTGTACTGAAAGCCGCCAAATCAAAAGGAATGGAATATTTTATTGTAGAGCAGGAAGCATATCCCAATGGCACCCCGCTGGAAGCAGTGAAGGTGGATGCGGAGTATATGAAGAAGGTGAAGGTTTAATAGATTAAGTTCTTATAAAAAGAGAGGGAGAAATTAGTTTCTCCCTTTCTTTTTTACGGAAAGAGTATCAACAACATTTTGTATGGTCACTTCTTTAATTTTTACTTTTTTGACTGGGTTCTTTTCTTCTAACGCCATTTTTTCTTTGTTTTGGATAATCATTTTATCCCAGTCATCGTTCATTTCCTTGTCCATGTCTCTTAATACTTCAAACTCTTCGTGCAGTAATTTCTTTAAAGCTTCCATGTTAGCTGACTGCCAGTATTTTTTAGGGAAATCGACAGGATCTCTATAGCTATAAACCCGGTATACATTCCTCGTAGCTACTTGAACTGCAATTCCGCAGCCATCTGAAATAGCAAAATAGTCATCCTTTGATATTACTGTCTTGTCATCCTCGATTATCAATACTTTTAATTCAAACAACTTATTAATAAAGATTTTCCATCCAGATATGGGTTTATCAAACTTCACTTTTCTGGACATGCTATCAACCATTGCTTTTTGCTCATTGAAATGTTCTTTTATCCTGGAGACTTCAGCTGTCCATCTATACCCGTCATGCTTAAAAATTATCATCATCGATTCAGGCATTATTGCGCATCCGTAAGAAACTCTTATTTGAACTGAATCAAATCCTTTTTCCAAAGATGCCAGACCAAGCCACCTTTCGCTAATATGGTTTGAATAATATAAAGATGAATCAATTGCCTTGCTCCTTCGATTGAAATAAAATGGGAACTCAAATCGAAAAGTATCTGATGTATTGAGATTGCGAACAAATTCAGCTGCATATTCATTAGGCGTGGCTGAATCATCTTCCTTTTGCTTGCAGGATATAAAAATCACCAGGCAGAGCGACAGAGATATAATAAGAAAACTCCTCATAATTCATAGAAGCGCACTTCGTAGGGCCCTCACTTCACCTGAATCAATTGAATTATTCAAGTAACTCTCTCCCGAATCTTTAAAAGCCGGATGCACAAACTCCATCTTACTTTGCTCTTTACCCCGAAGCGATGAATGAAACTCTTTGCAACCTGTTCTTTCTGCCAGCATTTTAATATTCTCTTTCCGCACACCACTGCCCGGCATGACAATGATCCTGTCGGCAGCTAAGGTATTCAGTTCGGCTATCAGCTCCACTCCTTCCGGCGCTGCGGGCTGCTGGCCTGAAGTAAGGATTCGTTCACAACCCATTTCCATAAGTTGCTCCAGCGCTTCAAAAGGATCTTTGCAGCGGTCAAATGCCCGGTGAAATGTAATACCCATTGGGTAAGCTGCTTCCACCAGCAATGAAGTTCTTTTTATGTCAATCGTTCCGTCATTATTCAGTAGCCCAATGACCACCCCGTCACAACCAAGTTGCTTGCTCAGTTTTACATCGTGCAACATGATCTGAAATTCCTCATCGGTATAAAGGAAATCTCCGCCCCGCGGCCGGATGATGGGAAATAAAGAAACCGTAAAAGCCTCCCTGCATTGTTTGATGGTTCCAAAAGAAGGAGTGGTACCTCCTTCTGCAAGATTGGCGCAAAGTTCTATACGATCTGCCCCTCCATCCACCGCTGACCGGGTGGTGCTGAAATCAGAAGTGGCGATCTCAATAATATATTTTTGGTCTTGCATCTTTTTATTTCATAATGCTTTTAGCCGCAATCAGTTTCTCAAACCCTTTTGTTTTAACCGCATACTCAAACCCTTCATGTATGGCATAGGCGCCAATCTGCCCGTTCTTATTTATTGCGATAAATGCTACCTGTATATCTTTTGTTTTTTCCTCTTTGATCTTTATGATCCGTTCGATCACTTTTTTACAAGCCGCTTCCGGCGATAATCCCTGGCGCATCAGTTCTACCACGGTATGAGAACCTGCCACCCGGATCACATCTTCACCCTGGCCCGTGGCAGTACAGGCGCCCACTTCATTATCTACAAACAAACCGGCACCAATAATAGGTGAATCACCGACCCGGCCCCGCATTTTAAATCCGGCCCCGCTGGTGGTACAACTGCCGCTCAGGTTACCATTTGTATCCATTGCCAGCATACCGATCGTATCATGATTCCATTCCCCATTGGCCAGCCTGGCAGGTGCGAAAGGGCCATGACCCTGTTTATTCTCCACGTTGATCAACGGAGAATGATATTGTGATTCTTTCAACCAATCTTCATAATTTTTTTGGGCATCTTTCGATAGCTTAGGATCCTCCAGCGGAAATCCTTCAGCAACTGCAAATTGCTGGGCACCATTTCCTACCAGCATCACATGCGGTGTTTTCTCCATCACCCGTCTGGCCACAGAGACCGGATGTTTGATCCGTTCTAAAAAAGCCACGCTGCCGCAATTGAAATGCTCATCCATTATAGAAGCATCCAGTGTTACAAATCCATCCCGGTCGGGGTTTGCCTGTAGTCCCACACAGCAGTTCTTAGAAGATTCCGTAACCATCACCCCCTTTTCCACAGCATCCAGGGCCCTTCCTCCTTTACCCAAAACTTCCCAGGCGCCTTTGTTAGCCTTCAATCCTGCATCCCAGGTAGAGATCACTATTGGTTTTCCCTTAATGGTAACGGGTTGTGGATCGCTATTGGCAATTTTGCTGAATAGAAGTGCTGCAGAGCTAAAGACTGACGAGCCGATGAACTTTCTCCGGTTGATCATTGTTTAAGGTTTGTACTTGCCGAAATTAAAGGTTTCAGCTTCAAACAGGGCAAAAAAATCTTAACAAAACGATCAGAAACAAAATTTGATGTTTAAACATTGAATTTGTACATTTGTACCATAAAACATAAACATGAAAATCGAGATCATCTCCGGAAGTCCAAGAATAAACAGTGTCACTCACCGGGTCGCATTACATTTAAAAAACAATCTTGAGCAAAACAGCGGTCATGACGTGGATGTAATTGATATGAAGGAATGGCCTGTTCCGGCCATTCAATCTGTCTGGACATCGCCAGATAAAGCCCCTGCCGAATTTCAATCTCTTGCCAAAAGAATATTTGAAGCAGATGCTTACATAATAGTAACCCCGGAATACAACGGTAGCTACTCCCCTGCTTTGAAAAACCTGCTGGACCATTTTCCCAAGCGAAACCATAAACCATTTGGAATCGTTACGGCTTCTCCAGGTGCCATGGGTGGTATCAGAGCTTCGCAACAATTATTGCAACTGGTTCCTGCTTTATTTGGCATTGCTTCACCCTACCTGCTGATCATTCCGGCAGTGGATAAGAAGTTCGGGCCTGATGGAGAACTGCTTGATGAAGCATTTCGAAATGCTATCAATAATTTCGTTGCCGAATTTTTATGGCTGGCTGAAAAAGTAACAGAAGAAAAAATGATCGCTTAATAAAAAAGGAGTTCATAATGAAAACCATTCTTCATAAGGCTGATACAAGAGGCCATGCCAATCATGGGTGGTTAGACTCATATCATACTTTCAGTTTTGCAGGTTATTACGATCCGCAACGGGTACAGTTTGGTACTTTAAGAGTGCTGAATGATGATACGGTAGCCGGAGGCATGGGTTTCGGCACCCACCCGCATGATAATATGGAGATCATATCCATACCCACTGATGGCGACCTGGAACATAAAGACAGTATGGGCAATACCCAGGTGATCCGCCAGGGAGATGTACAGGCCATGAGTGCAGGCACTGGTATACAGCACGGCGAAAAGAATAAGAATAAAGACAAGCCGGTTAAATTTTTCCAGATATGGGTATTCCCAAATCAGAAGAATGTAACGCCCCGGTATGATCAAAAACATTTTCCGGATACAGAAAAACATAATAAACTGCTGACAGTTGTTTCACCGGTCGGCAGTACGGATGGTGGCGTTCAGATACACCAGGATGCCTGGTTTAGCCTGGGCAAACTGGATAAAGGCACCGCTATCAATTATACGCTTCGCAATAAGGACAATGGCGTGTACGCCTTTGTTATCGAAGGTGATATTACCATCAATGAGGTAAAGCTGAACCGCAGAGATGGCTTAGGTATCACTGAAACAGGTACGCTGGAACTAAAAGCAGATAGTGATACGGAGATATTGCTGATGGAAGTGCCGGTGTGAGGGAATTGGGAGAAATAGAATTGGGAAATTGGGAAATCTTCTTAAAGAAAAATGACTCTTTAACTGTAGGGAGATTTCCCAATTTCCCAATTGCACTTTTCCCAATGCTTCTCTTTCCCAATTTCCCAATTCCAAATTTCAAAATATACTACTATGTCAACAACCAAATCAATAGAAGCCATTATCGCTCCGCCACCGCCACATATGGTTGGTGATGGATTTCGGGTGCATGGATTTTTTCCCGGCGGCCGGATCGATAAAAGGAGGATGAGCCCATTCTTTATGATGGACTATGGTTCAAAGATTGAATTCTCTCCCTCAAATGAACCAAGAGGTGTTGGGGTGCACCCACATGCCGGTTTTGAAACCGTGACGATCGCTTATCATGGTAAGATCGCCCATCACGACAGTGCTGGCAACAGCGGCATCATCGGTGAAGGAGATGTGCAATGGATGACTGCAGGTGCCGGCCTGTTGCACAAAGAATACCATGAAGAGAATTTTAGTAAAAGTGGCGGCCTTTTTCAAATGGTACAATTGTGGGTAAACCTTCCGGCTAAATATAAAAAGACAAAACCCAAATACCAGGAAGTAACCAATGCGATGATGGGCCGCCATTACCTGGCAGATGAAAAAAGTTTTATAGAAGTAGTAGCCGGTGAGTACAATGGAACCAAAGGTCCCGCATCTACCTTCACTCCCATGCAGGTATATAATGCAAGACTGAAAAAAGGTGGTACCGCAACGCTGAGTTTCCCTGCCAACTATAATACGGGCCTGTTAGTAACAGAAGGAAAAGCAACGATCAACGGAGCGGAAGTAATCACTGACCATCTTGTACTATAACAGAATGACGGCGAAGAGATCACCATAGAAGCAACAGAAGATACGATCATACTGGTATTGTCCGGCGAGCCCATCAATGAACCAATTGCCTCTTACGGCCCCTTCCTTATGAATACCTGGGAGGAGGTGGAACAAGCTATGAGAGATGTAAATGCGGGAAAGTTTGGAATACTGGAGGATTAGTCTTTAGTCGATAGTCGATAGTCTATAGTTAAGAGTAATACAGGAGTCGTTTACTATCGACTATTGACTATCGACTATTGACTATCGACTTCCTTTCTTTTCAATAAACGCAATCAAATTCTTCCTCGCATTCTTCTGTATCTTTTTCTTCATCCAGCTCATCCAGCCAAAAAAAGCGCCTTTCCAGCCTAATGCCTGCGCTGCCCATTTGCTTAATTTAAAGGCATCACTGTGCTCAATGATCTTTCCATCCTTAAACCGCATGAAGGCTTTAATATAGTTCACCACCTTTCGCCCTGTTTTAGAAAAGGTGTAAGTGGCCACCCAGTTGCAGGTAGCATACTCCTCATCCAGCAATTGAATATTGGAGAAGGTTAGTGAGAAGTCTTTGGCATTCCTGCAAAGCATTTCCCACATATATTTGGCTTCCTCACCCCTTAATAGCCCAAAGGCAGGGTCGCTGAAAACGATGTCATCGCTGTAGCAGCTGTTCATGGTTTCATGATCCAGTTTGCTAAAGGCGGTATAGAATTTCGTTATTACGTCAGTATGTGTCTGCATAAAATATAGATGGTCGTAAAAAGGAATCAGACCGGGTATTTCGATAACTTATTCCCGGATACTCCTCATAAAAAGGAAAATTAAGGTAAGTTTTTTGAGATACCCTAAATTTAAACCTTCAAAATAACTTCCATGAAAAAAACAATAAGCTCCCTGCTGCTGATCTTCTGGTTATCAGCCGCCATAGCCCAAACCGACCAGGATTCTGCCTGGATCAAAGAAAACTATACCAAACTGGAGCAACAAGTCCCTATGCGGGATGGTATCAAACTATTTACCACCGTTTATATTCCCAATGATAAAAGTGAAAAACACCCGGTACTGATGATGCGTACCCCCTACTCTTGCGCACCGTATGGCAAAGAGTTTTCCTCCCGCCTCTGGGGTGGCCACTGGAAATATTATGCCCGGGAAAATTACATCATCGTGATACAGGATGTCAGAGGCCGCTGGATGAGTGAAGGTGATTTTGTGGATGTACGTCCATTCAATAAAAACAAAACCGGCAATGAGATAGATGAAGCCAGCGATACGTATGATGCCATTGATTGGGTCATTAAAAATATTTCTAATAATAATGGCAATGTGGGCATCTTCGGTATTTCCTATCCCGGTTTTTATGCCACGATGGCCGCAGCAAGTAATCATCCGGCATTAAAAGCGGTAAGTCCGCAGGCACCCGTAACCGACTGGTTCATTGGCGATGATTTCCATCATAATGGCGCTTTCTTCCAGATGGATGGTTTTAGTTTCTATTCCGGCTTTGGCAAACCAAGACCAAAACCCACCACTGTTGGCTTACCGGGATTCAATTTCCCGATAAAAGATAATTATAAATTCTACATGGAAAATACGCTGCCGGATCTGATGAAGCATATGAAAGACAGTGTGCAGTTCTGGAAAGATCTGTATGCACACCCCAACTATGATGATTGGTGGAAAGCCCGGAATGCAAGAACAGCCATGTATGATATCAAACCGGCCATGCTGGTGGTAGGCGGATTATTTGATGCAGAAGATTGCTGGGGTGCCTGGAATTTGTACAAGGCAATTGAAAAACAAAGTACTTCCACCAACAACCGGCTGGTGATGGGCCCCTGGTATCACGGCCAATGGGCCAGCAATGATGGCACAAAAATGGGCAATGTAAAATTTGGCGCTAATACTTCACAATGGTACCAGAACAATATTGAATTGCCTTTCTTTAATTATTATCTGAAAGGAAAAGGAGAAGTACCTAAAATAGCAGAAGCCACTATTTTTTTTACGGGTGAAAATCAATGGAGAAAACTGGACCAATGGCCGCCTGCCGGTAATGGAAGAGATATTTATTTAGAAGCTAATGGAGTCCTCTCCTGGAACCGTCCCGGCAAGGCAAACAACTTTACTGAATACATCAGCGATCCGGCTCATCCAGTTCCATACACAGAAGATGTGCATTTCAGACGTACAAGCGAATACATGACCGATGATCAGCGCTTTGCTTCCAGGAGACCTGATGTGCTGACCTTTGAAACCGATCCGCTGGAAGAAGATCTGACACTGGCCGGCCCGGTTATAGCCAACCTGAAAGTAAGCATTACCGGAACCGATGCTGATTTTGTGGTAAAAGTGATCGATGTATTTCCCGATGATTTTAAATATCCGGGCACTGTCCAGCAAGCAGGCCGTTCTGGGACAGCTGCTTATCCCATGGATGGCTACCAGATGCTGGTGCGGGGAGAGATCATGCGGGGCAAATTCAGAAATAGTTTCGAGACGCCTGCTCCTTTCAAACCCGGTAAAACAGAGACCGTAAAATTTGAATTACCGGATATTGCCCATACTTTTAAAAAAGGACACCGGCTGATGATACAGGTACAAAGCAGTTGGTTTCCATTGGCAGACAGGAACCCGCAAAAATTCATGAACATCTATGAAGCCGCAGAGAGTGACTTTCAAAAAGCCACCATCCGTATTTATCATGATGCCACTAATCCAAGCACCATATATTTGCCAATTATCCGGTAGTAAATAAACTTTTTCATTATGCGATCAACGATCTGCTTTTTCTTTATTCTCTCAACACTGATCACTTCAGCCCAGGAGGCTTCCATCATTCCGCAACCCGTAAACCTGAAAAGGATAGATGAGAACAAAACGTTCTCCGTTTCCTCCTCCACGGTAATCGTTCTGGAAGGAAGTAACCTGGAAAAATCGGCTGCCTATTTAAATGCTTACCTTAAAAAGCATTACCGCTTCTCATTGAAAGTGGTTAAAACATCCAGGTCTCTAAATTCCATTCGCCTGAATTATGAACGGATGGATAAACCATTGCCCGGCGCCTACATGTTACGCATAGATGACCGGGGTGTTTATTTGGCCGGCGATAATGAGACAGGCGTTTTCACCGGTATTCAAACACTGATACAGTTGCTATCAATGCCCGATACTAAACTTACCAAACCTTCAGTCAGCCTGCCATTTCTATATGTGGATGATGAGCCCCGCTTTGCCTACCGCGGTATGCACCTGGATGTGTGCCGTCATTTCTTCCCCGTTTCTTTTATCAAACAATACATAGATTACCTGGCCTTGCATAAGTTCAATAAATTTCACTGGCACCTGACGGATGACCAGGGCTGGCGCATCGAAATAAAAAAATATCCAAAGCTGACACAAGTGGGCGCCTGGAGAAATGGCACCATCATTGGCCGCTATCCCGGCACCGGCAATGACAACGAAAAATATGGCGGTTTCTACACCCAGGCTGAAATAAAAGAAGTGGTGAAATATGCAGCCGACCGCTACATTGACGTAATACCCGAAATTGAAATGCCTGGTCACTCCTCTGCAGCCATAGCTTCCTATCCCCAGCTGAGTTGCTTTCCGGAAACACCCACCTACGAATACTTTCCAAAAGAATGTGCCTGGAATGGTGAGAAGACCGGTAAACAGGTGCAACAAACATGGGGTGTATTTGATGATGTGTTTTGCGTCGGCAACGACAGCACCTTTCTCTTCCTGCAAAATGTGCTGGATGAAGTGCTGACTTTATTTCCTTCAAAATATATCCATGTGGGTGGTGATGAATGCCCGAAAGAAAACTGGAAAAGATGTGTGAAGTGCCAGCAGCGTATGACTGCAGAACATTTAACAGATGAACACCAGTTGCAGAGCTATTTTATACAACGGATCGAAAAATACCTGAACAATAAAGGAAGAACGCTGATCGGCTGGGATGAGATACTTGAAGGCGGTTTGGCCCCCAATGCGATTGTAATGAGCTGGCGGGGCGAAGATGGCGGCGTACTAGCCGCACAACAAAAACATGAAGTGATAATGACACCCGGCAACCCGGTCTATTTTGATCATACACAAAGTGAGAATGAAGACTCCGTGACCATTGGTGGTTTTAATCCATTAGAAAAAGTGTATGCCTATGAACCCATACCGGCCAAGCTGACGGAATATGAATCAAGATTTGTGATGGGTGCCCAGGCCAATATGTGGACAGAATACATGACCAACCCCGGCAAGGTAGAATACATGCTTTTTCCCAGGATGGCAGCGCTGAGCGAAGTACTGTGGAGCAAGAAGGAAAATAGGAATTGGGAAGCTTTTCAAAAAAAACTGCCGGCACAGTTTCAAAGATATGATCTGTGGAAAGCGAATTATAGTAAAGCGTTCTTTGAACTAAAATCTTTTGTCGAGCCGTCAGAGCAAACAGGGAAATTGAAATGGACCTTATCAAACAAATTTGATATGAGCCAGACAACCCTATATGAAATTATTAAAAAGAATACGCATGACACGGTAGCCATTTACGATCCAAAAGATCTGAAAATAACAGGATATAAGGTTGTCAACGATACGATAGTAAGAAAACCAGCCATTCCGGTGTTTACTAACTCCGCTTCTTTTAACATAGATCATTCCGGTATTTATGAAATTGAAAATTACAAACTCTATAGTCCTTTTGGCGAAACCATCCGCGACAGATCCTTCCCCATAACCACCATCAAGCAAACATTCTCTTTCAACAAAGCCACTGGCAAAAAAATAACCCTCACCAATCCTGCCTCCGATAAATATCCCGGCGATGGCCCCTTTACTTTGGTGAATGGCGTACAGAATGAAAAAGGCTTTGCGAGATCAAAAGAATTTCTTGGCTTCAATGGTACTGATTGCGAAGCCGTAATTGACCTGGGTAAAGAAGAATCCGTCAGCTTTGTGAAAGTGCATGTGCTGGATAGAAAAAGCAGCTGGATATGGCCACCCAGCCAGATGAAAGTTTATTACAGTGCTGATGGCATTAACTTTATTGAGGCCCCAAATGCAGACGGCCAAAAATCTGTACCCGGGGAATTGATCAATTCTATTGATATGGGCTTTTCTCCTGCTTTTAAAACACGATACATAAAAGTATTCCTGAAAAACTTTGGCCCCATCCCTGCCGGTAATCCCGGCGCCGGAAACAAAGCCTGGTTGTTTGTGGATGAGATAGAAGTTAAATAAAGTGGGATTTTGGAATTGGGAAATTGGGAAATCTTCCTATAGTTGAAGAGACATTCTTCTTTAAGAAAATTTCCCAATTTCCCAATTCCAAAATTTCAAAATACCTCTTTCCCCCTACCACCCGCAAAACCCGGCAGCAACCTTCCCCCCAATTTTCTATCTTTATCACTCAAACCAACAGAATGGCCAAGCAACCTGTCCCCATCGACCTTTCCGACAGTTTTGAAAAGATACCCGTTAAGATATTTACCGACCAGAAAGATGGCTCCATCTTCGTAGCGCAACAGATCGCTGCCTTTATCCGGCTAAAGCAACAACGCAAAGAAAAATGCATACTCGGCCTCGCTACCGGCTCCACTCCCAAATCGTTGTATGCAGAACTGGTGCGGCTGCACAAAGAAGAGAAACTGAGTTTCAGAAATGTCATCACCTTCAACCTGGATGAATACTACCCGATAGATAATGATGCCCTGCAGAGTTATAACCGGTTCATGAAAGCACAATTCTTCGACCTCGTGGATATCAATCCCAAAAATATCCATATCCCAAACGGGGCAGTCAGTAAAGAAAATATAAAAGAGCATTGCCGGCAATATGAAAAGAAGATCAAAGATGCCGGTGGTATTGACATACAAATTTTGGGCATTGGAAACAATGGGCATATCGGCTTTAATGAACCCGGTTCCGGTATTTATTCCAAAACAAGATTGATAACGCTGGACAATTCTACCCGTATTGCCAATTCGTATGAGTTTGCCAATATTTCACAAGTACCAAGGCTGGCCATTACCATGGGGATCAGCACCATTTTACAATCGAAAAAAATATTCCTGATGGCCTGGGGCAGCGCCAAAGCCCCGGTGATAAAAAAGGCGGTGGAAGATGATGATACAGAACAGGTACCGGCATCACTGCTCCAGAATCATGATGATGTAACTTTTGTAGTGGATGAAGTAGCGGCTTCCGAACTTACCCGAAATAAATCACCATGGCTTACCGGTGATTGCGACTGGACACCTAAGATGATAAAGAAAGCCGTAGTGAACATGGCATTGAAGCTGAAGAAACCCGTATTGAGTTTGACCAACACCGATTATAATGAATATGGCCTGAGTGATCTGCTGGTGGAAAAAGGCGATGCGTACGAAATAAACCTGCAGGTCTATTACCTGCTGCGGGATACAATTACCGGCTGGCCGGCAGGCAAACCCAATGCGGTGATACCCACACACCCGGAACGATCATCACCTTATCCTAAACGGGTCATCATCTTCTCTCCTCACCCGGATGATGATATCATCAGCATGGGTGGTACCTTTCAGCGGCTGCACGACCAGGGAAATGAAGTGCATGTAGGTTATCAAACCAGCGGCAATATTGCCGTAACGGATGAATTTGTTACCCGGTTTCTCGACTTTGCCGTAGGCTTTGAAGAAATAGCCGGTATTGATACCCGTAAATCGGGTAAGATATTAGACAATGCCCGTAAATTTTTAGCCCGTAAAAAATCAAACCAGGTGGACACTCCCACTATCCGTGCCATCAAAGGACTGATCCGCAGAGGTGAAGCCAAAGCCACCTGCCGGTACGTTGGTATCAAAGAAGAAAATATCCATTTTCAAGATCTTCCCTTTTATGAAACAGGAATGATAGAGAAAAAGCCCATGAGTGAAAAGGACGTAAAGATCACTATGGAACTGCTTCGCAAAATAAAACCACAGCAGGTATATTGTGCCGGTGATTTTGCAGATCCGCATGGAACGCATATCGTTTGCTTTAATGTGGTGCTGGAAGCATTAAAACGTATTAAAAGCGCAGGCGAAGTTTGGATAAACGATTGCTGGCTCTGGCTCTACAAAGGTGCCTGGCAGGAATGGAATATTGAAGAAATAGAAATGGCCATACCCATGAGCCCCGACCAGATTTTAAAAAAACGATTTGGCATCTTCATACATCAATCTCAAAAAGACATGGTACCCTTCCAGGGAAGTGATTCAAGGGAATTCTGGCAGCGGGCCGAAGAAAGAAATGCTGCAACGGCTAATTTATATGCAGACCTGGGCCTTACACATTATGCTGCAATGGAAGCGTTTGTAAGATGGCACTATTGATTTTAGATTTCAGATTTTAGAATTACAGGCTTATATTTGCATCCCGTTTGTAATGGCTGCGTAGCTCAACTGAATAGAGCATCTGACTACGGATCAGAAGGTTTCAGGTTTGAATCCTGACGCGGTCACTGATTTTCAATTTTTTGCAAAAGCGACTGATTTGGTAAAACAAATCAGTCGCTTTTTTAGTAGTAA